>JAZOBR010000161.1:0-5770 GCA_045596105.1 Candidatus Ornithomonoglobus sp. | reverse complement strand
AGATGCCTTTAAGGGTGCGATTTATGCCACATATGATACTCATTATGAGAACTATATGGAAACCTTGGAGGGGGAAAATTTGCCTGTACCCCATTGTATCAAGGGTACGGACGGATGGGAGCTTAATCCCGACATTGAGAGGGTGCTTTCAAAGAAGGGCTTTACCCCCGTTGAGAAGAACACCTTTGGCTCTGTTGCTCTGCCTCAGATTATAGCGAAAAATCACGATGTCAATAATATTGAAATCGAAATGATTGGTCTTTGCACCGACATTTGCGTTATATCAAATGCCTTGCTTTTAAAGGCTAATTATCCCGAAATCAAAATAACTGTGGATGCAGGCTGTTGTGCGGGTGTAACGTCCGAAAAGCACAAGAGTGCATTGGATACCATGGCATCGTGTCAGATATTAGTGTCATAATAAAAAAGGAAAGCCTAGAGGGTATGGGCTTTCCTTTTTATTTACCTTATGCGGTAGTTACCGCTTTTTCTTGCGGAAATTGTAATGTCGCGGGAATCATCTGTGCGAAGGCAGGTGGTACCCTTGAGCCTTTTGAGGGTATCGGGATGTGGCAGTTTGTAGAGGTTGCCCTCACCTACGCTGATGATTGAGGTTTCAGGTTTCACCGCCTGTATAAACGACTCCGAGGAGGAGTCACCCGAGCCGTGGTGTGCCACCTTTAAAACATCACAATCCACATTGTGGTGTGAGATGAAATATTCCTCACTTCGTTGCGTCATATCCCCTGTAAACAGGGCGGTAAATCTGCCGTATTTAACCTCTGTCACAAGGGAGGTGTCGTTAATGTCTACACGGCCGAAATCCTTGTGAGGGGTATAGATGTTGAGGGTAAGTCCGCTATTAAACCTGATTTGGGTGTCCTTTTCAACAAAATGCACCTTTGTGCCACAGCTTAGTGCCGTAGCCCAGAGTATCTGCGCCCATTCCATGGTTGTGGTATCGTAGTAGCTTTCAATTTTTGGCATTACTATGGTGTCGGTTTTAATGCTCTCAAGCGTGGCAATGATGCCCTCCACATGGTCCTGATGATAGTGGGACACTACCGCGACCTCGATATGATTAATGCCTCGTGCCTCAAGGTAGGGCAGGAAAATTGCCTCACCGACATTGTAACTCGATTCGGGATAGCTTCCTCCGCCGTCAATGATTATTGCCTCACCGCCTTTACGGTGGATTAACGCACCGTCTCCCTGTCCCACATTCACAAAGGAAAGGTTGAGAGTCCCCATATTTATAACGGAGGTTATAACAAGGGAAAGGGCAAGTCCCGAGGCAATGGCAAAATGGTAAAACCTGTGCCGACCATCCTTGCACCATGTAAGAAATGCAAGGTACAGCATCCATCCGTAGGTTACGATAAAGCCTATGGATGGAGTGTTGAGGTTTATGGATGAGAAGGGAAGCCCCTCAATAACTATCGGAACATTATAAATGAAATCTATAATCACATTCATATATCCCTTGATAATATACGCATCTCCGAAAAGCTCCATCAATAAAAGTCCTATGGGCGCAAGAATAAGAAGCAATGCAGTCACAGGTGCTATCAAAAACGGCAGAAGGAGCGTGTATATACAAACACTGTTGAAATAAAACATTGAGAAGGGCGTGAATAAAAACGTGCCGATTAGAGTTATTGCCACAGGTGAGCGTAGCTTCTGGGGTATAAGGGTGAGACGTCTTGCTATAGGCTCGCGGAAGGCGTAAACAAGAAGTCCGCCTGTGGAGGACAGTATAATTGACGGATTAAACACCATTGTCGGGAATGAAACCACAAGCAGTATAAAGTAGCTTGCCAGGGTTGTGGGATAATGGTTGTTTCCAAGGCTCATACGAAAGAATATCATAATTGCCGAGCATAAAAGACACCTTACAAAGCCGTAGTTACCGCATTGTGCCATAGCGTAGGCAACGAGGATTACAAGAGTGAGGGTGTCAGTAAATTTACGCCCTGAAAAGAGTGACATACAGCCCATAAACAGCGTTATAACCCAGATATGGACATACGCAGGGTGAAGAATCCTTGAAAAGCCTGTGTTTTGGATGGTGGCTCTGTATTCGGGACTGAAATGGGTCCTGTTGCCTGTAAGGGTTGCCGACAGCATCGCGGCACCGTCACCCTGATAGTGGTTGTATATAATCCTGTCGATGGTTGCCATCATTCGTCCGCCAAAGGAGAAAAGGGACGGTTTGTTTTCTGTAACCGTAATATCCTCTGTATATATTCGGGTAAAGATGTTTCTGGACTTATAGAATTTATCCTGATTAAAGCCGTATTCATTCACCTCACCCCTAAAGCCCTTTATAATACCCTTTACTGTGACTCTGTCACCTGGTTGCAGGGTGGCGGGCGTAGTAAGGGCTATGGTTTCGTTGGCATCAATTCGTCCGCGGATATTTTCAATGGTATGCAGTCGGAGGTTGTAGCGGAGATTATCGGTGGTGGCACTTGCCTCGGCAGGTGTTGTAATCTCACCCGTAATGGTGACATACCTGTTTTTGTACCGAAGGGAAGGATGGGACGCATCACTGACAGAATATGTATAGGAAAGACAGGCAAGAACAAAGGCAAGAATATAGATTAAGGGTCCTAAATCCACCTGCCGTTTTATTGCAAAGTACATAAGGGATAAAAGGCCTAAGCATAGTGCTGAGATTAAGGCAAGCTTTAATGAAAGGGCACAGGTGATAAGCACGCCGCATACCATAATGATTCCTGTACGGAATACGGAAAATGCCATTACCAACACCCCTTTGCAGAAAATATAGTTTATTATATTATAATTAGTGGTAAAAATCAAGATTCAGACAAAAAATGACAAAAACTATTCCTCTTGCAAGATGGAAAAACTTATGATAGAATGAAGGTGATAAAGACACTGAGCTTGAGCCTGTTTCGTATAATTACAGCAAAAAAAATGGTATAAAACGCTTGACACAAAGTGAAAAGAGTGGTAATATTATAGTATAAAAGAATATGTATTCAGATAGAGGTGCGTGATTCATGAGTACCTGTGCGGAGAGATGCGTAATCGGTGAGGCACAGAGAAGGGGGAGAACGCCGAAGTGCGGCAGTCGCAAGTGCCGTAGCTGGGCATACTGTGAATAACAGTATGACTGTCACTAAAGGGTGAAGTGCTATTCTTCACTGTAGGTGGGGTGCTATCCTTAAACATTGTTTATTAAAGGGGCAATAGCATCAGGCTGTTGCCTTTATTTTTGAGAAAAGGGGAAATAAAAAGATGAAAAACGAAAAGTATAAGATTGGAATTATCGGTGCAACAGGTATGGTTGGACAGAGATTTATAACACTTCTCTATGACCATCCCTGGTACGATGTGACAGTATTGGCAGCATCACCGAGAAGCGCGGGCAAGTCATACCGCGAGGCAGTTGGTGCAAAGTGGTGCATGGATATGGAAATCCCTGCAAAGATTGCCGATATGACAGTTATGAACGCAACTGATGATGTTGAGAAAATCGCAGGGATGGTTGATTTTGTGTTCTGTGCCGTTGATATGAAGAAGGACGAAATCAAGGCGTTGGAGGAGAGATATGCAAAGGCAGAGTGTCCTGTTGTTTCAAACAACAGTGCCCACCGTCACACTCCCGATGTTCCTATGATTATTCCCGAGATTAACCCTGATCATCTTGAGATTATTCCTGCTCAGAGAGAAAGACTTGGCACAAAGCGTGGCTTTATCGCAGTTAAGTCAAACTGCTCATTGCAGTCATATCTGCCTGCAATGGCAATCGTGAACGAGAAGTATCCCATCGACCATGCTCTTGTTACTACCTATCAGGCAATTTCAGGTGCAGGTAAGACCTTTCAGACATGGCCCGAGATGGTCGATAACCTGATTCCCTATATTGGCGGTGAGGAACAGAAGTCAGAGGTTGAGCCTAACAAGATTTTAGGTAACATCACAGGTAAGGAAATCGTACCCTCAACAGAGCTTGCAATCGAGTGCCAGACTTATCGTGTGCCTGTATCAAATGGTCACACAGCGGCAATCTTCTTCTCATTCAAGGACGGAGTTAATGCTCCCACAGTTGAGGAAATCGAGGATATGTGGCGTAATTTTGAGGGTGAGCCTCAGAAGCTGAAACTACCCCATGCACCCAAGCAGTTCATCTATGTACATACAGAGGCAGAGGAGCCTACAGAGCCGCAGATTAAGACAGCTCGTGAAATCGACGGCGGTATGGCAATCTCATGCGGTAGATTGAGGAAGTCAACACAGTATGATTATAAGATGGTTTCAATGAGTCATAACACACTAAGAGGTGCTGCAGGCGGTGCCGTGCTATTGGCAGAGCTGCTTACAGCAAAGGGTTATATGGATTGATTTGAAAGGGGGAATTATAATGGCAAAGACATTACCGTTTACAGGCTCGGGCGTTGCAATAGTAACACCCTTTGATGGGGAAAAGACTAATTACGATGCGTTGGGCGAATTAATTGAATGGCATATTGAAAATGATACAGATGCAATAATTATTTGCGGTACAACAGGAGAGGCTTCAACAATGCCTGATGAGGAGCATTTGGCGGCTATCGAGTACACAGTTAAGAAGGTAGCAGGACGTATTCCTGTAATTGCAGGCACAGGCTCAAACGAGACCCGTCACGCAGTGGAGCTGTCGGTAAAGGCAGAGGCATTGGGCGTTGACGGTCTGCTTTCAGTTACACCCTACTATAACAAGGCAACAGAAAAGGGCTTGATTGCACATTTCTCAGCAATTGCAAACGCAGTTAAGGTTCCCGTAATCCTGTACAACGTTCCCTCAAGAACAGGTGTAAACATTCCCTTGGGAGCATTGAAGGAGCTTGCAAAAATAGACAATATCGTTGCTATTAAGGAGGCAAGCGGAAACATCAGCTACACAGCAAAGGTAGCGGCAGAGGTGCCTGAGCTTTACATCTATTCAGGCAACGATGACATGATAATCCCCGTAATGTCACTTGGCGGCAAGGGCGTTATCTCAGTATTGGCAAATGTTGTACCGAAGGAGACACACCAGATGTGTGCGGCATATCTTGAGGGTGAGTGCCAGAAGGCAACAAAGATGCAGATTGACTATCTTGAGCTTGCAAACAACCTATTCTTAGAGGTTAACCCCATCCCCGTTAAGACAGCTCTTGCTTTAATGGGTAAAGAGGTGGGCAACCTGAGACTTCCCCTGACAGATATGGAAGAGGGTAACTTAGAAAAGCTTAAGAAGACCTTGGAGAAGTATAACCTTATCTGAATATAGAAAGGAAACACATCATGACAAAAGTAATCATGAACGGATGCAACGGCAAGATGGGTCAAGTAATTTCAAGACTCATTGCCGAGGATACAGATGTGGAGATTGTGTGCGGCGTAGACATTAACACATCAATAGAAAATCCCTATCCCGTATACAAGTCAATAGAGGAGTTTACAGGTGAGGCAGATGCGGTGATTGACTTTTCACATCCCTCATGCCTTGGCAGTATCCTGAGCTACTGCAAGCGTACAAAGACTCCTGCAATCCTGGCAACAACAGGCTTTTCAAAGGAGGATAAGGAAGCGTTCATAGAGGCATCAAAGGAGGTTGCGATATTCTTCTCCGCCAATATGTCTCTTGGCATCAACCTTTTAATCTCCCTTGCAAAGCAGGCGGCAAAGCTGTTGGAGGGCAACTTTGATATTGAGATTGTGGAAAGACACCATAATAAGAAGATTGACGCACCCTCAGGCACAGCCCTGGCAATAGCGG
>JAZOBR010000160.1:0-3863 GCA_045596105.1 Candidatus Ornithomonoglobus sp. | reverse complement strand
TCTATGGATGATAACTCATTTATTCTCAAGAGCGTTGATGGTAAGTATCTGTACATTTTTGCTTACGATTTACAGACCAACGGTGATAGATGGGTTATCGAGGGCGGTAAGCGTCAGGGATGTCATTCCTTTAACAAGGTCACAGACAAAATTGAGTCCATTGAATGGATGGATAATGGTGAAAAGCTTGACTTTATACAGGATAAGGGAATGTTCTGTGCAAACCTTACGGGTACTCCCTACGGCACTAACTATGTAGTTCGTGTTGCCAAGGCAAAAATAGCAGAATAAAGGCATAAAATTACACCTTGAAAGAGGTGTAATTTTTTTGCAAAAAATCAGTTAAAAAATGGCATATTTACTTGCATTTTGATATGGTTTGTGGTATAATATAGAAGAGAAAATTTTTATGCTTAAGGCATAATTATTTATATATGTGTAAGTAGCCCGAAGGATGTCGGGCACAGGAGGAAATTATGGCAAAAAAGTCAAAAGAACTACCGTTTAACAGAGCGGCGCTCGACAACCAGACGGTAGTAGGAGTAGAACTTAATAACGAGATGAAAAAGGCGTACATTGACTACGCTATGAGTGTTATAGTTGCTCGTGCTTTGCCGGATGTTCGTGATGGCTTGATGCCTGGTCACAGACGTATCCTTTACAATATGTACGAGGATGGTCTTTTGTATGAGGCAGACTTCAGAAAGTCAGCAACAACTGTTGGTGACGTGCTCGGTCGCTACCATCCCCATGGTGATGCGTCTGTTTATGATGCAATGGTGCGTCTGGGACAGCCCTTTTCATTAAGATACCCCCTTGTTCAGGGTAAGGGTAACTTCGGTTCAATCGATGGTGACCCTGCGGCGGCATATAGATATACCGAGGCAAAGATGGCAAAAATCTCGGCAAGTATGCTTACAGATATTGAAAAGGAAACGGTTGATTTTATTCCTAACTTTGATGATACAAGAAAAGAACCTGATGTATTGCCATCAAGATTCCCTAATTTGCTTGTAAACGGCTCAAACGGTATTGCGGTAGGTATGGCAACAAACATTCCGCCTCATAACCTGACAGAAACAATCGACGCTATTATTGCTGCCATTGACGACCCGATGATTACCATAGACGAGCTTATGAATTACCTTCCGGGACCTGATTTCCCCACAGGTGGTATAATTATGGGCAGAAGCGGTATTCGTCAGGCATACCAGACAGGTCGCGGTAAGCTTGTGCTTCGTGCAAGAGCAGAGATTGAGGAATACGATAACGGTAACAAACAGAGAATTGTTGTAACAGAGATTCCTTACAAGGTTAACAAGGCTGAAATGGAGAAGCGTATAAACGAGCTTGTTCGTGACGGCAAGATAGAGGGCATTTCATCAACACGTGATGAGTCATCAGAGGATATAAGACTTGTAATCGAGCTTAAGCGTGATGCTAATGCAAATGTTGTGCTTAACAACCTTTATAAATTTACCGAGATGCAGATTTCCTTCGGTATTATCCTTATTGCCCTTGTTGATAAGGTGCCGAAGGTATTGAACCTGAAGCAGATTATTGATTATTATATCGCCCATCAGGTGGATGTAATTGTCCGCCGTACAAGATTTGAGCTTCGCAAGGCTAAGGAGCGTGCTCACATTCTTGAGGGCTATAAGATAGTAATTGACAATGTCGATGAGGTTATAAGAATAATCCGTGCATCACAGTCAATAGCTGATGCAAAGGAGCAGTTATGTGCACGCTTCGGACTTGATGATTTACAGGCAACTGCGATTGTGCAGATGCAGTTAGGTCGTTTGTCGGGACTTGAAAGAGAGAAGATTGAAACTGAATACCAGGGTGTATTGGAGAAAATCGGTGAGCTTGAGGGTATCCTTGAGGACGATGCCAAGGTATATGACATCATTAAGGAAGACATTAGAAGCCTTAAGAATAAGTTTGGTGACGAGCGTCGCACAGAGATTTCTGTTGACTACAATGACCTTGAGGATGAGGACCTTATTGAAGAGGAGGAGTGTATTATTACTCTTACTCACAACGGATATACAAAGCGTATGCCCGTTGACACCTATCGTTCACAGAATAGGGGCGGTCGCGGTGTAACAGGTGTTACAACCCGTGAGGAGGACTTTGTTGAGCATATCTTTACTGCTTCAACTCACGATAATATTCTGTTCTTCACAACAAAGGGCGTTGTTTACCGTCTGAAGGGTTATCAGATTCCCGAGTCAAGCAGAACTGCTAAGGGTATGGCGATTGTGAATATTCTGCCTCTTGAGAGTGACGAGAAGATTTCCGCAATGATTCCTGTTCGTGACTTTAACCAGGGCGAATACCTGACGTTTGTTACTCGCGGCGGTCTTGTTAAGAGAACCGACATTATGGATTACGCTAAAATTCGTCAGAATGGTCTTAGAGCTATAGATTTGGTTGAGGGTGACGAACTAATCAGCGTAAACCTGACAGACGGTGAGCAGGAGATTATGGTTGCTACAAGAAACGGTCTTGCAATCAAGTTCCACGAGAGTGGTGCTCGTGCAATGGGCAGAACGACTCGCGGTGTTAAGGCTATCGAGCTAAATGAGGGTGATTATGTAGTATCAGCCCTTGTATCCGATAAGGAAAAGACAATTCTTGCAATTTGTGAGGGTGGTTATGGTAAGCGTACCGATAGTGACGAATACAGAGTGCAGACTCGTGGCGGTAAGGGTGTATTGACCTATAAGATTACCGATAAGACAGGTAAGATGACAGGTGCCGTGGCGGCATCTGACGATGAGGATATTATGCTTATCACATCTGAGGGCGTTGTAATCAGAATGCACGTTGACGAAATCAGTAAGTTTGGCAGACAGACACAGGGTGTTCGTGTTGTTAAGATGGCAGAGGGAGTAACGGTTGTGAGCATTGCCCTTACAGAGAGATATAAAGAGGAAGAGGTTGCGGTGAGTGAGCCTGAGGGTGATCAAGAGGCAACAGAGACAGAGGAGTAATAGAATTATGAATATTAAAATAGAGATGGAAAACGGCAAGATAATGCGCGGTGAGCTTTATCCCGAGGTTGCACCTATCACCGTTGACAATTTTGTAAAGCTGATTAATGAGAATTTCTTTGACGGACTTGTGTTTCACAGAGTAATTGAAGGCTTTATGATTCAGGGCGGCGGCTTTGATGCTATCGGTAACCACAAGGATGCAGAGTCAATCAAGGGTGAGTTTGACGCAAATGGTGTAAAGAATGATTTGAAGCATACTCGCGGTGTATTGTCAATGGCAAGAACTATGTTCCCCAACAGTGCATCAAGTCAGTTCTTTATTATGCATCAGGACGCACCCCATCTTGACGGTCAGTATGCAGCTTTTGGTAGGATTACTGAGGGTCTGGATGTTGTCGACGAGATTGCAACCTGCCAGACTGGTGCAGGAGACCAGCCTGTTGTGCCCCAGGTAATAAAGACAATCACAATGGATTGATTTAAGGATTGCATAAAATGCGTATAACGAACTCAACGAGCCACTCGGCGTACAGGGAGTACGCCGTCGGGCAACCCAAGCCAAAGGCTTGGCTCGTTTCATAGGTTCTACAACAATTCATTTAAAGGAAGAAAATTATAAAAGGCTGAACGAAATCAATCGTTCAGCTTTTTTTTGTAGAAGCTAGCGTCCCCGACGGTTCGTTTGTATGGTCCTATGACATTCTAAAACATTATAGAATGTCCCGAAACAAAATTTGTTTCATGGTTAAGTTTTGTTTCGTACTTCGTACAGAGTGATATTATGACTTTGTCATAGTTTTTTTCACACCTAACGCTTTAAGTGGTATTTTATTTGCCTCAAACTGTGCAAAGCACAATAAA
>JAZOBR010000159.1:0-4532 GCA_045596105.1 Candidatus Ornithomonoglobus sp. | reverse complement strand
TGCTCCCAAGTATGCTGAGAGAAACGGCGGATACACAAGAATTTACAAGTTAGGTGAGCGTCGCGGTGACGCAGCTCAGATGGCAGTTCTTGAGTTAGTTGACTAATAGGATAAAAAACACGCAATCAATGATTGCGTGTTTTTTGTTTAACACCAAAAACATTAGTTAATAATTTTGTGATAGCAAATGGAAATTCTTGACAGAGTAAAGACAATGTGATATAGTAGTGTTAATACAAAAAAAGGAGATGGCAAAATGAAAAAGAAAACAAGTGTATTCCTTGCAACAGTAATGGCAATCTGTTCAATGGGGTTGGTTACCGCTAATGCGAAGGTGGGAGATGTAATCGGTCAGGCATTGCATACAGACATTGTTGCATATGTAAACCATTATGCGATTCCTTCATACGCAGTAAACGGAACAAGCGTTGTTGTTGCGGAGGATTTGAGAAACTTTGGCTTCGATGTAATCTGGAACGATTCAGCAAGGAGTCTTTCAATTGTTAGAAACAGTAGCACAAGTGTTAATGAAATGAGCTTCAAGAAAGAAGGCCGTACAGGTCAGAAGTTTACAGACATTCTTGAAACTGACATCAGCGTATATGGAAACGGTAGGAGACTTACCTCATATGCAATGAATGGCTACACAATGATTCCCGTAGAGGAGTTGACAATGTTTGGTGAGGTTGCATGGGTTGAAGGCGAGCGTGCCTTGAAGCTATGGGTAGACGGCTTGAATGTAAGGTCAGCAAAGCAGGCTATTTCAACAGGCTACACAGCACCCTCTCAGCCGAGTACACCGACATATTCAAATAGCCCGTTCAGCAGTCTGAAGAGTGCAATTATGAGCAAGGGTAAGTACGATGCATCTTCCATGGCTTATACCTATGTTGTCCCGGTAGAGGCAGACCTGTTTGCTACTGTAAGCTATGATGTTGAGGACGATGCGATTGTATTCAGCGGCTTGACTTCATCTGACAGCGGTACTTCCTTCTCAATGGTACAGATAGATAACGATGAAGACGAGGTGTGGGGTGCAATCAGTATTTCCACATCATATGGTGATACTACAGCAATATATGAATACATCAACGGAAATTGGATAACCCTGAGCGATGATTTCCCTGCAAGTATGGCAAGTAATGCTAAGAACACTGTAATGAAAACAGTAGAGCTGTTTGACATTGTTTTGCAAGCTTACTTTGGTACAAGTCTTGGTACGTTCGGAGTATACTATTAATAAGGAGCAAATCATTTCATAGGAATGTTTCAAGAGAGCGAAACAACAATTGTTTCGCTCTTTTTAATATATAAAAAGTTTTCTTTGGTGCTTGAATTATAAAAAGAAATATGGTATAATGTAGGTGAAATATAATTTTAAGGAGGAATTACCAATGGATTTTTCAAAGCTATTTAGTCTTGAGGGCAAGGTTGCTCTTGTAACAGGTGCTTCATATGGTATCGGATACGGTATTGCAACAGCATTTGCTGCTCAGGGTGCAAAGATTGCATTCTGTGATATTAAACAGGAGTTTGTTGACAAGGGTATTGCATCATATAAGGCAGACGGTATCGACGCTAAGGGCTATGTTTGTGACGTAACAAACGAGGCTATGGTTATTGATATGGTTAAGCAGATTGAGGAAGATTTAGGAACGGTTGATATTCTTGTTAATAACGCAGGCATTATCAAGAGAATTCCTATGCACGAGATGTCAGCTGACGAGTTCCGTCAGGTAATTGATGTTGACCTTAACGCACCATTTATCTGTGCAAAGGCAGTTATTCCCGGCATGATTGAGAAGGGTCATGGTAAGATTATCAATATTTGTTCAATGATGTCAGAGCTTGGTCGTGAGACAGTATCAGCTTACGCTGCTGCAAAGGGCGGCTTAAAGATGCTTACAAGAAACATCTGTGCTGAGTATGGTCAGTATAATATCCAGTGTAATGGTATAGGACCAGGTTACATAGCTACACCGCAGACAGCTCCTCTTCGTGAGACACAGGCTGACGGTTCAAAGCACCCCTTCGATTCATTTATCTGCGCAAGAACACCTGCAGGCAGATGGTTGAATCCTGATGAGCTTGGCGCACCCGCAGTATTCCTTGCATCAGATGCATCAAATGCTGTAAATGGTCACGTTTTATATGTTGATGGCGGTATCTTGGCTTACATCGGTAAGCAGCCGTAACAATTAAAGTCGAGGCTATGCCCCGACTTTTTTTGTGTGGTTGTAATATTGCCATTTACGGCAAGGATAAACCGTTCGACTAACAACACGCATCTAGATATGGTTTTGATTTTTGCAATTAAAATATTGACAATTCCCGACAAACTGCGTATAATTGAGGTATAGAGGGAATTTACGGGTAATTAGAAAAAAGGACAAGGCGATGTATATGAAAAACAATGAGCGAGATATTATTGTGAATGTTTCAAGAGGGCACATTGTAGCTGATGGTGATGTAAAGCCTGCAAAGCCCGCGAGTCATGAAAGCTTTGAGCTTTGCTGGTTTGTCAAAGGCAAAGGCAAGTATGTAATTGAAAATAACACCTACGATATAAACGAGGGTGATGTATTTTTAGTATACGGCGGACAAACCCATAGCATAATCGAAATTACGGAGGATATGGATTTTTCCATAGTCTGGATTGATATTATCAAGATGCTTGAGGATGGGATTATTCCCGACAGTCTTGCAGGCATACTGAAAAATGAGGACAGTCATAAGAACAATCGCATATCAAAGGATGCAAATCACTATGACGAAATTGAAACGGCACTTGCTGCTATGGTGAAGGAGTTTAATGAAAAATCAGACGGCTACGAGGTAGTGGTAAATTCCTGTGCCAATCAGCTTTTGATATACTTAATGCGAGAGCTGAGCGGTCAATTTTCCAATTACAAAGGTGGGAATTCTGCTCAGAGAAGTGCAATAGAGACATCGGCAATGTACATCCTTGACCATATAACGGAGCAGTTTTCCTTAGAGGAACTGTCTCAAAGAGCCTTTCTTACAAGAAAGTATTACGGTACATTATTTAAAAAGGTAATGGGCGAATCTCCATGGACCTTTATTTTAAAAAACAAGGTAAAGCTTGCCTGCAATATGCTTAAAACCACCTCTAAAAACATAGTGACTATTGCTGAGGAGTGCGGATTTAATAACACCGTTAATTTCAACAAGGCATTCAGACGGTTTAAGGGAATGACTCCCAGGGAATATAGAAGCAAATATAAGGATTAAAACGGAGATGTGAATAATCTCCGTTTTTTGGTATATTATACTCATAAATAATCATTAATTATTCATATTTTATTCAATATAGCTCTTTACAAAGTCGCATAGGTGTGATACAATACCTAGTATGGTTTATTATGCAGTAGTATGCATAAATAATCAATCTTATGCATAAATATACACGATTTGGGGGTATCACTATGATTAAGGTAGCTGTATTGGGTGCAACAGGATATGCAGGCATAGAGCTTGTAAGAATTTTATCTTCTCATCCTGAGGTTGAGCTATGTGTGCTTGGCTCACACAGCTTTGACGGACATAAAATCGACGAGGTATACGGCAACTTTGCCCACGTGCTGGATATGACCTGCAGTGAGCTTGATTTAGAAGAGGTTGCAAAGTGCGATGTAGCCTTTACGGCACTGCCTCATGGTGCATCAAAGGATGTTATACCATCGCTTATTGAAAAGGGCATAAAGGTAATTGACCTTAGCGGTGATTTCAGATATGATGATATTGCAGTATACGAGGAGTGGTACGGACAGAAGCACTCGTCACCGGAGCTTTTGGAGGAGGCGGTATATGGTCTTTGTGAGCTATATCGAGACAAGGTGAAGGGTGCGCGTCTGGTTGGTAACCCCGGTTGCTACACAACAACCTCAATTCTTGGCGCATATCCCATTTTAAAAATGGGTTACGGCAAGAGTGAGAATATCATCGTTGATGCTAAATCAGGCGTTACAGGCGCGGGCAGAGGCTTAGGCCTGGCATATCATTTCTGTGAATGTACAGAAAACACAAAGGCATACAAGGTTGCAACACATCGTCATACATCAGAAATTGAGCAGGAGCTGTCAAAGGCGGCAGGGGAGACGGTGATGATTTCATTCACACCCCACCTTATTCCGCAAAAGCGTGGAATTCTTGCTACAATCTATGTAAACCTTAAAAAGCCCTGTACGACAGAGGAGCTTGTGAATGCATACAAGGAATACTATAAGGACGAGTATTTTGTTCGTGTCAAGGATGCAGGCAAGCTACCTGAGACAAAGCACGTAGCAGGCTCAAACTTTGTAGATATTGGTATCGTGGTGGACGAGAGACTTAACCGTGCAGTTATTGTTGCGGCACTTGATAACATATACAAGGGAGCGGCAGGACAGGCTGTTCAGAATATGAATCTTATGTTTGGTCTTGATGAAAAAACAGGAATTTCCAATGCGGGATTCTATCTGTAATAGGGGGAAGAGAATTTGGAGGCACTAATCAAAAAAGCACAAATCCTT
>JAZOBR010000158.1:0-5025 GCA_045596105.1 Candidatus Ornithomonoglobus sp. | reverse complement strand
TTGCCGAATCTACACCGGGACCCATTGCAATTAACTGTGCCACCTTTGTGGGCTACAAGCAAAAGGGGATAATCGGTGCAGTCTTTGCCACCCTCGGCGTGGTAATTCCGTCATTTCTGGTAATATTCATTATCTCGTCCTTTCTTGACAGATTCCTTGAAATTACTCTAATCGCAAACGCCTTTAGAGGTATACAGGTTGCAGTTGGACTATTGATTATCAACGTGGCAATAAATATGCTTAGGAAATCGAAGCTTGACACCTTTGATTGGATAATCTTCAGCTTGGCAGTTCTGATTATGCTGATGGTTGACATATTCGCATTGAATTTCTCATCCATCTCATTAATTGCTATGGCAGGCGTTGTAAGCCTTGCGGTCTTTAAAATAAAAGACTCTCGCAGGAAGGGCGGTGACGCACTATGATTTATTGGAATTTATTTATTGGCTTCCTTGGTGCCAGCTCCTTTGCATTTGGCGGGGCCTATGCCGCAATCCCCATAATCCGGGATATGGTGCTATCCTACGGATGGATAACCGATGAAACACTATCATATATGATAGCTGTTGCGGAGAGTACCCCCGGCCCCATTATGGTAAACCTTGCCACATATGTTGGTGCACGCCAGGCAGGAGTTCTCGGTGCAATCATTGCCACCTTTGCAGTGGTGCTGCCATCGTTTTTGATAATTATCCTTATAATGTCCGTCTTCAAGCATATTCTTGAAAACAAGTATGTAAAGGCAGTTCTTGACGGTCTGAAGCCCTGCGTAATTGGAATTATCCTTGCGACGGGTATGGTAATGACCATTGAAAACATTGTAAAAATACAGGAAAAGACTGTGGATATACGAGCTTTAATAATCGCCATAATCCTTGCAACAATGATGGTTGTTGCCAAGAAAGGCTTTAAGAAGGCACTGTCCCCCATACAGCTTATATGTATATCCGCCATACTTGGTGCAGTAATTTACAGTATATAAAAAATGAGTGGTTTTACCACTCATTTTTTATTCCTTTGTTATTTTTTCTCCTGCCTTAACGGAGGCTGTGATGAAGGTGTTACCGCCAATTACTGCACCCTTGCCGATAACAGTGTTACCGCCAAGAATGGTGGCATTTGAATAGATTGTTACATCGTCCTCAATGGTGGGATGTCTTTTTACACTCTTAAGATTCTGACCGCCGTGGGTTGAAAGCGCACCGAGAGTAACACCCTGATATATCTTTACATTGTCACCGATAACTGTTGTTTCACCGATAACGATGCCTGTGCCGTGGTCAATAAAGAAGTTTCTGCCAATCACCGCACCGGGGTTAATATCAATACCCGTCAGGGAATGTGCGTGCTCTGTCATAATTCTCGGGATTAACGGCACACCCAAAATGTGTAGCTCATGGGCAATTCTGTTTACCATTATTGCATAAAAGCCGGGATATGTCACCACTATCTCCTCTCGGTTATATGCCGCAGGGTCACCGTCAAATGCCGCATCCACATCACCATCCACGTAATCTCTGATGTAGGGTATACGCTTTAAAAACGCCACACTGATTCTCTGTGCCTCACCGTCAAGCTCACAGCTTGTAGCATTGGCAAAGGATGGGTCATACTTCAGAGTGATTGCAATCTGCTTTTTAAGGTTAAACATAACATCCTCAATCAGAGTTCTCACTGTTGATTTGACAGTATAGGTTTTGTATGTTCTCGGTTTAAAAAAGCCGGGAAAAATAATCTCCTGAAGCTTCACTAAAATATCTGTAATGACATTTTTATCAGGCTGATTCACAATATCAACCTTGTCAATGAACCTGCCCTTTTCATAGTCGGCAAACATACCTTCCGTAATAACATCTAATTCCTTTTCAATCAGTGACATAATCTTCACCTCTTAATCCTTCAAAATCTTTTCGGCCATAGCCTTTAATTCATCCTGCACGCTCTTTGGAGACACAATCCTTGCCTTACCGCCGAACATAAACACCCAAGACAGAAATACAGGGCTTACCGCCAGCTCCACCGTCACGTTAAAGCTCTTTCCGTCAGGCTCAGGCACAAACTCCACATCTGTACCAAACATATCTATTACCGCATTTGTTATCTCCTCAGAGCAATTTATGGTAACCTTCTCAACATTACCATCATACATACCAAAGAACTTCCTTGTATACTGCGCCGTATCCGTTTCACGATATGCCGTTTTACCCTCACGAGGTACATTCATCATCTCGATTGACATCATTCTGTCAACACGATAATGGCGGATTTTCTGCTCATCGGTATCATAGGCGATAAGATAGTAATTTTCGTCATTCCACGCCAACGCCCAGGGGCTTACATCATACCTTTTTTTATAGTGGCGGTACACCTTACGCTTATTTATATCCCAATCATAATAGTAGAAGCTGATTTTTGAGTTATCTGCAATAGCATTGTGAATTGCATCCACATTATAGTATATACTCTCATTTGATGTCTTAATCCTGTTTGCCACAAACACCTGTGCCCGCAGGTTTTTCGCATCATGCTCAGTTGTAAGCTTCATAAGCTTTTTAATAAGCTCATCTGATTTCTTCTTGGTAATAAATCGGGATGCCGCCACCGCATCTGCAAGGGTGCGAAGCTCTGCCATCTCAAAATCGCGCTCTGCGAGGTAATATGTAAAATGCTTATCCCTTTGTGCAATTACCTCATAGCCCAAATCCTCCATAGCGGCAATATCACGATAGATGCTTTTCCTCTCTGCCGTAATACCTAGCTCTGCGAGGTACTCAATCAGCTCTGACACCGAGGTTGGATGCTCCTCATCGGTATAGCGTTTGAAATATTCAATTATATAGTAAAGCTTCAGCTTTTGATTTTCACTCTTTGGCATATAATCACTTCCTTGGTAATGGGTGTCAAGCATTCTAAATTAAATCCTATATACATTCAATGTATAAAGGATATAAGGTTTAGATATCAATCTATTTAAATGAATTGTCAGCTCCTTCCAGTGCTACAGGATGCAGTGGATAGAAAGTATAAAAAGAATTATTGCTTCTATATTCTCAAATTTTAATACTCATCCCGTGCATTTTGAAGCAGAATTTTTTGTTCTAAAATCAGGTCATAACATATCAGTTTATCATCTTCTAAATTCTCTGCAAAAAGCGATACAGCATTGATTTGGGAGTTGTTATATGTGGTGTAATAATATATTCCTTTATCGGTATTACAGCAGGATGTGTAATGGGTAATCTCATATTCATCTCCGACCTTTACTGCACCCCTTATCTGATATACCGAATAGAGAATATGAAAAAACTGATTTATTTTCTCCTGTTCAGTTTTTCCAAAAACAGAATTGAGTTTTAAAAAACTTGTCTTTACAAATCTTGATGTCGACGACAAATCGCCAGGGAGCCCAATTCCTCCCATCCCTCTTGAATAAGGTTTTAAATCAACTTTATCAGAAAAGACATTCTTTGTCTCTTCTGCTGTGGTTGACATATAGTTTGTGAGATTGAACATCTGCACATCAAAGGTCGGATTATTCGTCAAAACTCCGATGGGGTCTTGAAAAACTTTAATTCCGTCTTTTGTCTGCTCGACAACCACTGTTTCAATTTTATCCGCAATTATCCAATGCAGGGGTGATGGTGCGAGTTTCTCGTCAAACGCTTCGTTTGTTATGTTGATTTTCCCAAGCAATCCACAGACATCCTTTACGGATTCACATTGTGTTAAAACCCAAGGAATAAATTCAAATGATGCAACATTATCCGCACCATCCATTTTGTCCATATACCTTGCATTGTCCGGAAAATTCAGTCCAGCTATGCTAAGCCCCTTTTCGTTTGTTGCATCAAAGTACAAAGGAAAATTCTTACTTTCAATCCCCATTCCAATTATTGCAAAATGTTTTTTTATGGTTTTACCATTTCGAAAAGAGAATTTGAAATTCCTGGGGGTAATTATAACTTTTTCGCCAAAAGAGAGTTCAAAATCAAGATTTCTTCCAAAATAATTATAATCATTCGTAACAGAAATTGCCGTACACACAGATACCACTCCTTTTTGATAGTCTGTGTAGCTTGGCAGAGATTTAATCATTTATGTACCGTTGAATTCTTAATTATTCATTATATGATTTTGTCAAGTCAGGGATAAAAATTATTTATATGTATAATAGTCATCACGGCTTGAAAATCTGAACGCACATCAAATAGCGTACGACTGCGTTTTCCATTTCCTACTTTTTTTTAAAACAAGCAACAAATCATCCTTACTTTTCGGTTCAAAGTCGTTAATACGTAATATTAATTATATACTCCTACAATGTCTGATTTATTTTGCATGAACATGTGTAAACACATCAGCAACCTCGGTAATTGTCATATATGCTTTTGGATCTATGGTATGCACGATTGTTCTCATTTTGGAAATCTGAAAGCGGTTTACAATAAAGTAGATAACATCCTTCTCGGTTTTCGAATAACCGCCTTTACCATTTAATATTGTCGCTCCTGTTTCAAAGGCTTCTGTGAGTGCATCGCACACCTCATCTGCCTTATCGCTTACAATCATAACTCCTTTTGAACGATCAATACCTTCTACAATGAAATCAATCGTTTTAAGCGCCGCCATATATGTAACTACAGAATAAAGTGGTAAAATCCAACTATCAATCACAAAACCGCAGATTATATATAAAATCACATTATAGATCATAACAAATGTGCCAACTGTTATGCCAAGCTTTTTTGCAAAAATAACAGACATAACCTCAATTCCATCAATAGCACCGCCAAAGCGAATGGTAAGACCGCTTCCCACACCCGAAATCATGCCACCGAACAGGGCGCAAAGAAGCAAATCATTTCCGGCAAGAGGTGATGCAATTGACACATCTATTGGAAATATATCCTTTATAAGCCACGCAAAAACGGAATACACGCAAACAGTAAAAAGCGAGTAGATGGTAAATGTTTTGCCCTGCTTTTTGTGCCCCAAAATAAAAAGAGGTGCATTGAGAAGAACGAG
>JAZOBR010000157.1:0-21338 GCA_045596105.1 Candidatus Ornithomonoglobus sp. | reverse complement strand
TCATATTACCCTCAATAACGGTTACATCCGCCTCGGGTGAATAGTGCTTGTATTTCATACCCGGGCATAGGGGTCTTTCCCCTTCTCCAACGGATTCTAGAATGTGCTCATCAACCGTAACCTCAGGTACAACCTTACGTAGCTCCTCCAGAGATATACCCCCCGGACGAAGCAACACAGGAATTTCCCCCGACGCATCAACAATGGTTGATTCCACACCAACAGTGCAATCCTCACCATCAATTATAGCATCAACCTTGCCCATCATATCATCAATAACATGGCGGGCGCGAGTTGGACTTGGCTTGCCTGACAGGTTAGCACTCGGCGCGGCAATTCCCACGCCTGCGGCACGAATAAGACGATGTGCCGTTTCATTCTCGGGGCATCGGATTGCAACTGTGTCCATCCCTGCCGTTACGGTGTCCCCCACCACATCACGCTTTTTTAAAATAATCGTAAAGGGGCCGGGCATAAAAGCATGGATAAGTGCCTGTGCATTATCAGATATGTCCCTTGCAAGAGTGGGAATGTGAGTGATGTCGGCAATGTGGACAATAATCGGATTATCCGAGGGTCTGCCCTTGGCAATATATATCCTCTTAACCGCATCATCGCAAAAAGCATTGGCACCGAGTCCGTAAACAGTCTCTGTAGGGAATGCACAAAGTCCGCCCGACTTTATAATCTCACCTGCAAGCTTTATTGAATTGTCATCCGTTTTTAATAGCTTTGTTTCCATTTATCAATCTACCGAAACACTGCGCAACAAATCATTCTTAATCTGCCACAAATCCTTTGATAAATCCACATAATACTTATGGGGGTTCTCAAAGCGCTTAAGCTCGTCCCAAAGTGTGTCAAGCTGTGCTTCGCAATAGTTTCGTATCTCCTTTACATTAGGTGATGTGTATACACACTCACCTGCCTTGAATATTCTCTCAAGCAAGGGACGAGCGTAGAATTTTGTCACCTCCTTGCGTTTCCATGTATGCTCAGGGTCAAACAACTCATAGGGCTTGCTCTCGTCGATTACCTCATCGTGAAGCGTTACAACATCAGCAATTGCCTTGTCTGTTTCCTTGTCATACAATCTATATACCTGCTTAAAGCAAGGTGTTGTAATCTTTGCTACATTTTCACTTATCTTAATCTTTGGCTCAATGACTCCATCCTCATGCTCCACCGCCACGAGCTTATAGACGCCGCCCATAACAGGATTTGACCTTGAGGTGATAAGTCTTTCACCAACACCGAAGGAGTCAATCTGCGCACCCTGAATCAGCATATCGCGAATGATGTATTCATCAAGTGAGTTTGACGCTACGATTCCGCAATCACCATAGCCTGCCTTGTCAAGCTCCTTACGGCACTTCTTTGAAAGGTAGGTGATGTCACCCGAGTCGATTCTTATGCCCTTCGGACGCTTGCCCATAGGCTTGAGTACCTCATCAAAGCACCTGATTGCGTTGGGAAGTCCCGATTTCAGGACATTATAGGTGTCAATCAATAGTGTGGTATCGTTAGGATAGTTTCTGGCATATGCACAGAATGCCTCATACTCACTGTCAAACATCTGCACCCAACTATGTGCCATCGTGCCAAGAGCAGGAACACCGTACATTCTGTCTGTCAATACATTTGCTGTACCTACGCAACCGCCAATATACGCCGCACGAGCGCCATTTGTGGCGGCATATGTGCCCTGAGCGCGACGGGAGCCGAACTCCATTACTGCTCTGCCCTCTGCGGCACGAACGATTCTGCTTGCCTTGGTAGTAATAAGTGACTGAAAATTGATTGTAAGAAGAATCATTGTTTCTACGAACTGTGCCTGGATTGCAGGGCCCTTTACCGTAAGGATTGGCTCACCGGGGAATATGGGAGTACCCTCGGTAATTGCCCACACATCGCAGGAGAATTTGAAGTTTGCAAGATACTCCAGGAAGCTCTCCGAGAAAAGCTTTTTATTGCGTAAATATTTTATATCTTCCTTTGAGAATTTTAAATTTTTAAGATAGTCAATAACCTGCTCCACACCTGCCATAATAGCGAAGCCACCGCCATCGGGAACGGAACGGAAAAACATATCAAAATAGACTGTTTTTTCTTTATAGCCCTCATTGAAAAATCCGTTTGCCATAGTGATTTCGTAGAAATCGGTAAGCATTGTGTAGTTCTCATTCTTAATCATTTTTCTTCAGTCCTTTCTCTTTTTGAGGCTGTAGCGGGGAGTGTCCCACAGGTTAAATAGCGGAGCCTTCTCCCACTCATTTACTACTTTTAAGATAGTGCTTCTGCACGAACACAAGGTTGTGCTAAAATCGTGTAGAGGCGTTTATCAAACGCCCGTTTTTGTTATTCTTTTATTCGGATGCACGCCCTAACTCCCTTGTTGTTTTTAATGTCGGTATGAAGGATAAAACCATCCTCAGTAAGAAAGCGTGCCATAAAATCATTGGAGGTGTAAGGACACATAACCCAAAAATCCTCTCGGGTGGATATATTGTCAAGCATAGACAATGTGGGCATAAATACCCAATCATCGGTATGGTTGAAATAAGCGGTTTCACCCATATCATAAACAAGACTCTTGGTAAAATTCCAATAATGGGCGTGATTACCGCCAACCGCATCACCACGGTGGGAGAAGGGCAGGATATTCTTGTTGGTTGTCCTTACAATCCGCTCACGCTCCTCCTGGGAGAACTCCGATAGAAACTCGGTGTTAAGCCACTGACGAACCTCACTTGTCTGCCATAGGTTTGATTCCTCATCATAGGGCATCTCACCCACACATGTCTTGGTGACAAGAAGCCATGTGCCATCATCAAACCGTTTTACTCTTTCCCACTTTATCTCCTCACCCATCAGCCTGCCGAAGGTGACGGTGAGTCCGGGAACTCTCACATAGAAAAGCCCCGTAAATAGAGATAACCCAAGCAGGGTTATCAAAATCTGCTTTGCGGTGCGGTGCAACAGAGCACACACACCAATAACGAACAAAATATCAATACAGTTGGTGAACAGGAACATATGCTTGGCAATGTCAGCCTCACCGTTACACAATACGGGCAGAACAAGATTTATCCATAACCCGATTATTAGTATATCCAGAGCGCAAATCATATACTTACGCTCAGGGCTTTCAACCTTATGATTATGAATATAAAAAATATTCATAAAAATCATATACGCAGTTATACCTATAAACAAAATGAATATAAACCAGGGCGTATACATAAACCGCAACGACACACGAAGCTTTGACCACAGACTGTACTTCTCTGTCATCACCATAGGTACATCTCGGCTGTTGCCCACGCTTGGCGGTCGGATATATGCCGAGTACTCGATTGCGTGATTGAGCACACGCACAAGCCTTACGGGATGCTTGAGGTAGAACATAGCAATGTCCGCCTTCGATACCTTCTCGTAGAAATCCTTTTTAAACTCCTCCGTCTTAATATCAATGGGGTACTCGTCTGCCTCCATATACGCATGGGTGCCTGCCAATACCGCATATTTCTCATCAACTCCCAGCTCACGCAGGTCCTTTTCAGGATTCTCACTGTTTTTGGTAATACCCAAGAACACCGACTGATAGGTTGTGTCATAATCCATCCAATCAGGAATGTCAATATACAAGCCGACAATGTTTACAATACACACAAGTGCCGACACAACCACGCAGATTTTAAAGCGTATGTCCTTACGCATCATCACCATCAGGATACCAAGACAGGCAACAATAAGTGAAAAGGCAATATTGGCAAGCTTCGAGCCTGCAAAGAAATACAGAGCTATAAAGAAACAGATTACCTTTGGTGCACTTGGACGCTTATATATAAGCATACCCAGGGCAATAAGCAACATAAGTGATACAAATTGCAACGGCTCTCCGTAGAAGGAGTTGAAATACAACAAATATCCTGCATCGCAGAACACAAATATAAACATCACAAATACCGCAAGCTGGGTACGGATTCGGCTATCTGCAAAGAAGGTGAAAATCACCCATCCTGCCAGAGACAGCATAAAAATATACAACAAAGCAAGACAGCTGATAGAATAATCATTCAGAGGTTTGCCCGTAACCGCGTTTTTTAAGACATTTATAACCTTGGATATTTTTATAATAAGAAAATGCGGAGATGTATAAATCTCCTCCTCCGTATTTGTTTGCCATGCCTCACCCACTGCTCGGGTGAAAGTAGCATCCTCGGATATTTTCATTGTGTAATCCTCTTTAAAGAGGTAGTAATGGTCAGTAGAGTCCTTGTACTCGATGTTGTTCATCAACAGCACACGCCTGAAATCACCATTGTCACTCAGGCCCACATTGTCCCCTGCATAAAGCACAAGCCAGCTCAGGACAAATACCGCTACCGCACCAAGAAGGGGGAATATTCTGCGTCGCAGAATACCCGTCGGTGTTAAATCTAACTTCATATTGTCTTTTCCCTAAAAAAACGGATAAAATCACAGGATTTTATCCGCTTCACATTCTTTATATTACGGATATTCTCAGTTATCCCTCATCCGTCATTCCTCGTCGGAAATATCGTAGAAAATAATAGCATTGCTCTTGACAAGCCCAAGCTTCTCCGATGCAATACGGGCAATGTATTCATCTGTGTTAACCTTTGTTTCCAAATCGTCAATCTCCGCCTGACGGTTCTTCTCATCCTCTATTTTTGACTCAACTGTTTTAATCTCTTCGCGATTCTTTTCAATGGTCGGAATCTGCATCAATCCCTTTATTACCATCCAGCACGAAGAAACAATAACGGCGGTGATAACAATGACCTTTTTATGCCTTAGAAAATAATCCACTATTTTGTTTTCCTTAAGGTTCATAGCCGACCGCCCTTTCCTTTATTTTTACACACTTTTTGCATTGTATGTACTATTAAAATTTTATACAAAAATCTCCCCGGTGTCAAGAGTATTTTCAAAATAAATTCAATTATTTTGTAAACAATTTTAATTATGACACCCACAAGTCTCTCCATAGGCTTCATAAGGGTAAAATATGCCAGAATTCCGCCCAATGCTATACCTATCAGATAGAACACCCGAATACGCATAGACACCGTCTGCCATAGGCAAAAGCCCGTAATACCGATAAATATCACCCACCACATAACATCGGATAAGATATTGACCAGCCACCCGCCTCGGATGGCATTTCTGCCGCCTAAAAGCGTTATGGCACAAAAACCACACCCGCAGGACAGGATAAACGCCCACGCCTCGTGGCTCATTTTAAGAGTCCCTCAAGCATACCGCCCTTCACCTTTGAATAGCGGAGCATAGAAATTCTGCCCTTTACAAACAACTCACCCGTGTCGGTATTGAGTCTGCCGATATTGAGCTTTTCACCCTTTATAAGCAAATCACCCACTGTTGTTTTAAGGCTTACGGCGGTTTCGGAAAAGCTAATAACCTCCATAACCCCCGTAAGTGACATCTCCTCGCGATTTTTCAATTCCAAAAGCTGTTCCTTTTTTGGTGCTTCTACCCTTGCCATAATATACCCCCATAGAATTATTCCTTATAATAATTCTATTTCCTGCTATGGGGGTTTAGAACATCAAAGCACCTTATACAGGCTCTGTGCGTCACCTTTCAAAACGTGCTCGGCAATATCAAGCACCTCATAGCGTGTCACACGCTCACCCAGGGTAATCTCGATTATATCTCCGACCTTCACATCATAGGATGCCTTCACAGGTCTGCCCCCTACCGTTACTCTGCCGCTGTCGCAGGCTTCGTTTGCAATGGTACGGCGTTTTATAATTCTCGACACCTTCAAAAACTTATCTATTCTCATAATTCTCTCCTTTTTCAAATATGAAATTAAGGACGAGCAAAGCCCGTCCTTAATTTCATAAATATTGTAAAGATTAGCCGTTTACAACATCCTTCAAAGCCTTGCCAGCCTTGAATGCAGGAACCTTAGTAGCTGCAATCTTAATTACTGCGCCAGTTCTGGGGTTCTTGCCCTGTCTTGCTGCTCTCTCTCTTACTTCGAATGTACCAAAGCCAACAACCTGAACCTTGTCGCCCTCTGCAAGTGCCTTTGAGATAGCGTTGATTGTAGCTGCAAGTGCCTTCTCAGCATCCTTCTTTGAAAGCTCTGCATTCTGAGCAATAGCTGAAACTAATTCATGCTTGTTCATGATTTTTTCCTCCTGAAAAATTTTATTATTGGTAAACTGTGGGAATACCAAAATACATCTTTATTTTAGTACAAAAACCGCCGTTTGTCAATAGTTAATGCCAATGTTCTTGTATTTTGACCAAAAAAATCGTCTAATTATAGTTATTTTACACAATTCCAGAGGGCATCCAGCTCCTCCAATCCCATTTTACTCATATCAAGGCCTCTCTCCTCTGCAAGGTTTTCCATCTTTTCATAGCGTGAAATGAACTTATTTGTAGCACCTGTCAAGGCAGTTTCGGGGTCAGTATTCAAAAATCTGCCCAGATTTACTACTGCAAAAAGCAGGTCGCCGTACTCCTCGCGTATCTTTTCCTCCACGCCTGATTCTGTAGCTTCCTTCACCTCAACGATTTCCTCGTCCACCTTTTTATACACCTCGGCAATGTCATCCCAATCAAAGCCGAAGGAACGAGCCTTCTTCTGCACCTTCTCCGCACGCATAAGGGCAGGCAGATACTTTGGTACATCATTTAAAATCCCCGTATAGGTTTTAATGTTCTTTTCCTTCTTCTTGCTTGCCTCCCAGGATGCCAATGCCTCCGTTGAATTGTCTGCTTTCACATCACCAAATACGTGGGGATGGCGTGTTATAAGCTTGGTACAAACCTCATACAGTACATCAGAAAAATCAAATGCTCCACGCTCATTTGCAAGCTCAGAATGAAATACCACCTGCAAAAGCACGTCACCAAGCTCATTTGCAAAATCTCTGTCTGTGCCGAAATCAAGGGCATCGATTGCCTCGTAGGTTTCCTCGATAAGGCTCTTTTTGATTGTCTGGTGAGTCTGCTCCCTGTCCCAGGGGCATCCGTCAGGCTGACGAAGACGCACCATTATTTCAAGCAAATCATCTATTGTATATTTCTCTTTCAGCTCCATTTTTTCATCCTTCTTTAATTAGTTTTATTGTGCCTTCGCCTCGAGGGTCGCGACGCGTTTAGAAAATATGCCGATGGCATATTTTTAGCCAAAGCGGAGAGTAAGCTATGCTTACGACCCGGGCAGAGGTACCCGCTTGCTGTGGATGAGATGGAATAGTTTAACGGATACTTTGTATCCTACACCTCATCAGTCACTTCGTGACAGCTTCTCCTGAAGGAGAAGCCTTTTGTCTCGCCGAAGGCAATTAATTGAATTTACCTCTAGTGAATTCATTTTACCACACTTTCCTCATAAAATCAAGCACTCCTGCTCTTGAGAGGAATACCAGATTCATTACCATCCCCACAAAGTAACCGCAATTACTGCCCAGTGCCACACCTACAATATTTATTTCGGGAATTGACACCACCAATACCGCAAACAGGAGCTTTATCACTCCTACCGCCACCGATGCCCAGAACACCTGCCAGAGCTTTCCCATTGCCTGCAATACTGCCGAGGTAAACTGCATCACGCACACAAACATAACCCCCGGTGATGCAAGCCGAAGGAGTCCTGCACTGCCTGTGTTATTAAAAAGAAGCTTCAGAATAAGCTCACCCCACACCCCCAGGACTACCCAGGACATAGCACCCAGAATCATGCAAAGACCTATGCCTCGTCGGGTGACACTTACCACCCTTTGTCGGTTTCCCACCGACACCGCCCCCGATATTACAGGCACCACGCTTACGCCGATGGTCGCCAAAAAGCCTGCAGGGAGGTTTAATACCGTCATGGCATAGCCTGTGTATGCACCGTATAAATGCCTCGCAGTCTCGGGAGTGAGACCGCTTTTTATAAGTCCCCATCGAATCAGAGAGGTGTCTACAACCGACAAGGCTCCCGTTATAACCGCCAGCCCCCACAAGGGCAGAGCAATACGCCATATCTCCTCCCTTGCACCCTCTGTGACTGAATAACTCCCTTTGTGACACAAAAGATACCACACCATAAGAATTACTGTTGCCACAAGCTCACCCACCGTTACGCCTGCGATTGCACCTGCCGTCGCATACCGCCTTCCAAGCCCGATAAAGGCAAGGGCAAGTCCGTACCCTGCCAGAAGCTTTACAACGGCTTCTACGCACTGCGACACCCCTGTGGGCAACATATCACTCTCGCCCTGAAGTCCTGCTTTGTACCCTGCCCCTATTGCCACCAAAAGTACCGATGGGGCAATGGCACGAATTACCTCTGTTGCCTCAGGCTCTTTCATGGCATAGGCAAAGAACTCTGCAAAACAAAAAAGAACCACCGACACCGCCGCGCCGATTACCGAAAGAAGCCACGTCCCTGCCACAACTACACCCCGCCCTCGGGGGATGTCACCCATTGCCGTCTTTTTTGCCACAAGGGTGGTTATGGCAAAGGGTACTCCCGAGGTGGCAAGGGTCAGTGCCATAATATATACAGAAAAGGCGGTGTTATATACCGCCATACCCT
Source organism: Candidatus Ornithomonoglobus sp. (assembly GCA_045596105.1). GTDB lineage: Bacteria > Bacillota > Clostridia > UBA1381 > UBA1381 > Ornithomonoglobus. The sequence continues at coordinate 12,742 of JAZOBR010000157.1, read as the reverse complement.
CCTCGTGCAGAATATATGTAAGGGGAATTTTCAGGATTGCCCCAAGTATTTTCGAGATTGCGTTTGCAACCATTAAAACTACCGCGCCTGTCATTAATGTCTTTTTCAAATCATATCACGCCCCTTGTATTACATAAATATTTATAATACATTGGATTTATACGAACTTTCCCGTAAAGGGGTAATAAATTTAATAAGGACGTGACCGAGACTCATTTTGCACAAAAAAAGAAATGTGAATATCCACATTTCTTTTTTATTCGTCATCCTTATTCCTTGTCACTACGACAAACAACACCACAAACAGGGCAAGCAATACACCTCCGCCAATCAAGGCTATTGGTACTCTTAAATCCTGCGACACCACCTTCGGTACCTTCAGTGGCTTGTCCCCTTCTTCATTATTAATTTCAATCAGGGGCTTGTGTTCACCCCTGCCTCTGGGCTTCTCAAGAAGAAGCCTGTTTTTCAGGTATGTGTTCTTGGCATTTTCGCACTCACTCTCTGTTAAGGGTATGAAATCATTACGCACAAGTAAAATCTGGTATCCGTCCTTTACCGCATCGGTACGGCGCAAGATTGCTCCGTTGTAATACGCACGGTCGGTGGAGTAGCGGACATAGTAAAGCTCTTCCCCCAAATTGTAAACGTGAGTGATGGCATTTAGCTTTGCCTCACCATCGTGGGACTTAACCGCCAAAGCGTACTCCGACATAGTCGGATAATCACCAATGTCAAAGGTCACATCAAAGCCTGCAGTCTTATTAAGCACCGCCTTCAAGCCGTCTGCATCCTCTGCATCAAGCTGTGCCTCGATATTCTCATACTCAATGCAATCTGCCGCATCTGCCTTTAAATCAGAGAAAAATCGGGAAATATACTCATTGTACTGAGACACATCAATTTCGGGATGCAAATAGGAGTTTGAATAGGTTGCCATACCATATAGGGTTATGTTTTGCGGTGCATCCACCGCCTTATACATTGCACCGTCCAATAGGGTATAGTATTCGCAATTTACCATCTGTCCGTCACGATAGTCTGTGAACACAACATAACGAAGGTCATCACCACTGCCTAAAGCTACTTCCCGTATTACTCCATTATCGAGTCTGTAGCCCTTTGAAAGGGTGGTTATATGGTCAGCATCCCCGGTCTCGGGATTATAGCTATAAATATCAACAGAAATTGCACCTCTCACCCTTGAGGAACGAAGGATTGCAAGGGCTGGCTCGGAATTATCCTCAAAATGAATAAGGTCGGCATAAATTACGCCCTGGGGATATTCACCCACAGTCGCATCAAAGGTTATAAAATCACCGGTGCTTGTGGTGGACAGAGTACCCTCTCGATAAAGAACTTCATTTAATGCGTATGCATACTCGTGCGCCCAAGGTGTGCCGACAGCATATATTGGGGTTGCAAAGGAAATGGAAATTACAATGACACAAATAAACGCAAAGACGCGCATCAATGCTTTTTTCATTATCCATCCCCCCTATCTTAATGTAATAGCAAACAATCCTAAAATGTTACATAATAATTCATTTTATTATACTTCTACCCTATTATACTATCTTACTATTCTATTATATGTCAAAATGTATTACAATTCAACATCATCTGCTTTAATTCTCTGTTACGGGAGTGTTACAGAATGATTACATTATATGGTGTAGGAAGAATTGTTTTTAAGTTGTCAGATACAAGATATTGGGAGAGACGCAAGGTGGCAGACTTCATAGAGCAAAAACATAAAGTTACGGCGGGCGGGACGGCGTCACTGCCGTCCCCTACGCTATCAATAGTGCTTTGCACGTTTCACACGACAAAAAAGGAACTGTCCTTTCGGACAGTCCCTTGATTAAATATTCGTTATAACTGATTCGTTAAGAATTAGTCAAAGATGTAGTAGAATACGTCTGTAACGTCATTCTTGTACTCTCTAGCGAATACTAGTACAGGATATACATCGTCAGCCTTAGCCTTTGCGAAATCGATTATGTTGCTGTCCTCGTCATCAATGTTGTTGAAGATTGATGATGTCTGGAATGCACCGCCGATGTCAGCTCTGTAGCCCTTACCAGACTTTAGGTTGAAGTTGTATGTGTACTTGTTAGCATCAGCAACTGATAGGTCAGTTGTCTTAGCGATCTCTGCCTTTGATGATGCAACGCTTGTGAAGATTGCAAGGTCGTCATTTGATGACTCATAAGCAATACCTGTGTAAAGCTTTAGGTCTGTTGATGAACCACCTGTAAGCTTCTTGATGTTTGCTTCAAATGTGAACTTATCAGCAATTGCTGTGCCACCGATTGCAAGTGCAAACATCTCATCGTATGTGTCAACAGTCTCTGCTGATGCGTCGAAGATAACTTTTACCTTCTCAACCTCAACATAACCCTTAGCTGTTACAGGATACATAACGATGTCACCCTCTGTTAGAGAAGCCTTAGCCTCTGCAACATAAAGTGTAGCCTCTTCGCCGTTACGTAGAACGATGTACTCCTGAACATCCTCATCAGCTACTACTGTAGCACCTGTGTGCTGCTTAACCATAGCCATGGGTGATGTAGCTCTAAGTGAGTTAACACCATCTGTTACTACTACGAACTGGTATGAACCGTTTGTATTCTTATCGAAGATATATGCATCATATGTGAACTCGTCAACAAATGACTCAACTGTTAGCTTAGCAGCATCCTCGTCAAGGTTGATAGCGTCACCCTTGATCATAGCGCTGATGTCAAGAATCTTTGTTGTAGCATCGTCAATTGAGTAACCAGCAAGCTTTGATGTTGAAGCTCTGAACTCAAGAGCTGATGTTGTCTCGTTCATCTTTGTAGCTGACTTATCCCATACAAACTTACCTGATGATAGCTTGTACTGAACTGTAGCCTTAACGATGTCCTTCTTAGCAATTGTCCATGTGTACTTGCTGTCAGCGTTCTTTGAAGCGCCTAGCTTTGTAGCTACGTCCTCAGCATCCTTAACCTCGTATGAAGTAACTGTTGCATCAGGAGTAATTAGGTATACTCTGTAAGCATCGTCAGCCTCTACCCATCTCATCTTTGTGATGATACCGTAGTTAACGTTTGCTGCAACTAGCTCAGCCTTAACAACTGCACCGTTAGCATCTAGGAATAGTGTGTACTCCTTTGTTACAGGATTCTCATCCTTCTTGAATGCGTTTGCAAGAACGTCATACTCAGCGCCATCAACAACGATTTCGCCGTCGCCGTATCTTGAAACTACACCTGAAACTGTGTCATTTGTAACAACAGCTGAAAGTGACTCAATGTTCTCTAGTGAACCCTTAAGAGCTGTTGAATCAGCGGGGTTCATTGTAACTGTGATTACGTCATCCTCAGCAAGATCCTCGAATGCAACTTCCTCGTCACCCTTTGTGAAAGTAACTGTTACATCCTCGTCCTCTGAGTTCCATGTGATCTTACCAGCGTTTGTGAATACTTCACATGTGCCGTCAGCCTTTGTTCTTGTGTAATCAACAATGTAGCTCTCTGTGTAGTTGATCATAACTAGATCATACTTACCATCTGTTAGAGTTGAACCTACCTTTGTCTTGTCGATTAGAGTAACTGTACCTGTCTGGTTAGCATCGCCCAAGAACTTCTTAGCCTTCTCAAGAGCTGACTCAGTAACCTTATCGCCTTCCTTTGTATCAGCAAGCTTAAAGCCGTTTACATAGAAATCGGGAGCGCCTGATAGCTTGTAGTTCTTTGTAGCTGATGAAGCCTCTGACTTAAGAGCGTATAGGTTGTCAAGTGTTATAGCCTCTTCGCCTTCCTTAACAACAGCCTTAGCATCAACCTCTGCCATCTCACTCTTACCGTACTTCTCGATTGTTACGAAGCTGAACTCATCTGTGTCGTCATCCTTAACGATAACTGCTGATGTGTACTCGAACAATAGATCCTCAGCAGCTGTGTCGTTGATAAGAACGCCTGATGCAGCATACTCTGCCTCATCCTTGCCCTCACCGAACTTACCGTTCTCAACGTAGATACCGTCGATGTTCTCTGAGTTCTCAACTGCATACATAACTTCGCCCTTCTTAGCGCCGTTCTTTGATGTAGCTGTTACACGACCGAATACCTCGTAAGCGTTGTGGTACTCTGTTAGAAGTGACTTCCAGAAGTAGTGCTCGTTATCGCACTGGCCATAAACGGGAACAAGAATTGTACCGTTCATTGTACCAACATACTCGTATGACTTGATCTCAAGAAGAGGAGCCTTTACAGCGTTAGCGATAAGAACTGCACACTGTGCTCTTGTAAGAGCTGTGTCGTTTGTTACGCCTGTTACGCCGTTAACGATCTTCAATGTTGAACCATATGCAAGGTAACCAGCGGGCCAACCGCCAACTTCCTCTGCCCAAGGACCATAACCTACAGCTGCAACTAGCATCTTAACTGCCTGTGCATATGTAACTGTGTCGTTAGGACCAAAAGTGTTCTCATCGTAACCGTTGATGAAACCATCACCAACACCGGCCTCGATGTAACCTGCTGCCCAGTGACCCTGAGCGTCAGCGAACTTTGTGTAAGTTGATGATGCAGCTACATCACCCTTACCCTTAGCCTCTACTACCATTTTAGCAAATTCTGCTCTTGTAACTGTGTTATCCGGATTGAACTTACCGTTGTCATCACCGTCTACGATGCCAAGACCTGTTAGAAGCTCTACAGCACCAGCGTAGCTAGCTGACTCGTCAACGTCCGGGAAATCAACAGCAAAAGCAGCTACTGATGATGCAAGCATTGCAACAGCAGCAATTGTTGAAATTACTTTTTTGAGATTTTTAAGCATTGTCTCAAATCCTCCCTTTGTTTTTTCCGGGAACTTACCTTTCCACCAATAAGTGTTCCCGTTTACTTATCGGCATACTACCGTCTCTTCTGCAAGTAAGAGACACGAGAACTAAGAACACTAACCTGCTTTGCCCAAGTTCTCATCAATTTACGGTAACAAACTGTAAATAACACTTCTACCCTATTATCTAAGTTTGCTATCATATATTGTACTATTAAACCCTTTACCTGTCAATAGCTTTTTTTCATTTTTCACGAATTTGAAACAAATTTGTAACAAATGAATAAAGTTCTGCGACGATAGCCAAATCAATCATAATAAATGACGATTTTTCGGGTTACACTAGTTTAGACGATAGGGATATAACAAAAGTTCCACTTTTTTAAAAAATTTTTAACATTTTATTTTTTTCGTTTTTTAGGGGATACATATTATATAGGAAGAAAGTCTGTTTTTTTACTTACAGAGCTGTAAATGCTATCTTCTGCATAAAAAAAGCACCCTAAGGTGCTTTTTATTAATTCACAATCGGTGTCCATTGAGGAACAACCTTTATCTCGCGGTTTTCCTCGGGAATATATACATGAACATTATCCTCAAGGCGGACTGTTATTTCCTCTGTGGTGTATTCCTCCACCACTACAGTTACACCCTGGGCTCCGTCTGACTTTTTGCCAACCTCCACCTTTTCAGGATTTTTAATAGTCTTTTGCTTGTCAATTTCGTAGCCCGACACATTTCGTGAGTTTACATACACAGGAAGAGTCACTTTCTCATAATGAAAATTCTCTACCTCTACCTCCTCAGAATGTATGGTAAGGGTCGTAAGGTCGCGAATATCAACCCCGTCCTTTGGTGCAAGCTCCACCTTCAGCTTTGTCCTGCCCTCGTCACCCTGCTCATTCAAATCAATGGTCGCATAGGTGCCGTTCAACATTTCAAGCTGAGACACAGCACCCGTTACGGCTATGGTCTGTGCCACAGGTCGGGTTTCTATCATCTTTCCCTCAACCTCTCCGTCCTGATAAATACGGATTGGCATTTCCCTGGTTTCCAGCCTGTCTACTAGTATTTCAATCTCGTTGGCTATAATCTTTTCAACCGTCACTCCCGATGCGGACAGCTTTACTGTTCCGCCTGCGACATATTTTCCTGAATTTTCAACATCTGTCAAATCCGCCACTACCTTCATAGTGTCCATAACGCTGATTATACCTGAACGCTTTCCGCTAATCTTTACCGACATCTTAGGCAAATCGTCACGATTGGTTACCACAAGTCCTCTCTCCGCCAGCACATCCTCTCCTGCAAGCTCCACCTTCACGCCCGTAACGGTACAGGAAATGTCGGGGTCATTTACATAGGATACCACCGCCCAGGATACTATGGCTATAATAACGGACATTATCATATAAGCCAAGCGGTTTTTCTTTTTCTTTTCTGCCATTCCTTACACCTCCTTGTTTATCCTCGGCAAACGAATTTTACGGTTTGTCTCGGAGGTGTCGTTCTCCTCGGGGGTGAGGAGCTTTGTCAATACCTTCTTTAATGTAAGGCGGTTAAGGTTTCTGGTCAGGGAGCCGTTCATGGCAATTGAAATCTTGCCCGTTTCCTCACTTACCACAACCACTACCGCATCTGAGGTCTCACTCAGTCCCAATGCCGCGCGGTGTCGGGTACCCAATTCTGATGCAAGGGCTGTATTTGCACTAAGAGGCAGTACACAGCCTGCGGTTATTATTTTGTTTTCTCTTATTATTACTGCACCGTCATGCAAGGGGGTGTTGGGGCAGAATATGTTTTTCAAAAGCTCGGAGGATACATCCGCATTCATAAGAGTGCCTGTATGCATATACTCACCTAAGCGTGTATTTCTCTCGATTACTATCAATGCACCGGTGCGGGATTCCGCCATATCCACCGATGCCGTTGCGATGTCATCCACAACCTTATGCATATCCGCTGTTGATGTGCCAAAATCAAACACGCCTCCCAGGAATGCTCCCACTTTAACTCGTCCCATCTTTTCAAGCAGGTTTCGAAGCTCAGGCTGGAATATTACAATTACCCCGAACATTGCAACCTGTACAACAGCACTCAATATGTAATTAAGGGTATGCAGCTTCAGAATTGAACTTAGCATATATATGGCAACGACAATAAAGATTCCCTTCACCAGCTGTACAGCCTTTGTGCCTCGGATTGCCGTCATAAAGTAGTAAACTGCGATTGCAACGATGAACACATCAAAAATATCCGCCATTCGGATTGTTCTTATGAACTTGATTGCATACTCGAAAAAGCTCTCAAGTGCAGTTATCTCCATTTTTACCCCTCCCTTACACACTTTGGTTTCAAAGTTTCCCAAAATATCATTATATACTTTCATTATACTATATTTCTACTGAAATTTCCATACCTTTTTTAGATTTTTTTAAAAAGTTGACATCACTTTTTCCCTGTGCTATAATTGGGAGTGGAATAGTTATTATTTAATAAGGAAAGAATTGAAATGAAACATACTATTTTTACAACAGGGCTTTTGGACGGAATACCTATTGCCTTAGGGTATCTCGCAGTTGCCTTCTCCTTCGGTATCGCTGGCGTTGCAGGCGGACTCACTCCCTTGGAGGTAACCTTGATTTCAATGACAAACCTGACCTCCGCAGGTCAGTTTGCAGGTTTGGGAATAATAGTCGGCGGCGGCTCGTACTTTGAGCTTGGACTTTCACAGTTTGTAATTAATCTTCGATACTCCCTTATGGGAATATCCCTGTCTCAGAATCTGGACAAGTCCTTCTCCCGAATTCACGCCGCGATTTTAGGCTACGCATTGACAGACGAAATCTATGCAGTGGCAATCAGCCGTACAAAGCCCATAAGACCGCTGTATTTTTTCGGTCTTGCGTTTCTGCCCTATATTGGGTGGGCATTGGGTACACTCTTAGGTGCGGTGTTCGGTCAGTTGTTACCTGAGCTTTTATGTTCTGCCCTGGCGGTGGCAATCTATGGTATGTTTATTGCTATCATTATACCCGCGGCAAAAAATTCACGGAAGATTCTGCTGGTGACACTTATCGCAATTACCATTTCCTCGGCAATTTATTACATATCTGCCCTTGACGGTGTTTCAAGCGGATTTTCAATTATAATATCGGCAGTTGCCGCATCGGTACTCGGTGCATTACTGTTCCCTGTAAAGGAGGCGAGAGAGGATGACTGCTAAGTTTATACTATCCCTTGCGGTAATGTTCGGCGTGACCTATATTATCCGAGTTATGCCCCTGCTTTTAATCCGTACGGAGATTAAAAACAAATTTGTCCGTTCATTTTTAGCGTACATCCCCTACACTGTTTTAGGTGCTATGACCTTCCCTGCGATTTTTCACGCTGTGGAAAATCCCGTTGCAGGCATTGGTGCTGCGGTGGTCGGTATCATTCTGGCACTATGGGGACGAGGACTCTGTACCGTCGCGGCAGGAACGGCGGCTACGGCGTATATCATTTCACTGGTATTTTAGGAGTAGCTTATGGCAAAGAAAAACGATATTACGGAGTTGAAGTCCGAGCTTTCCCTCGGCAAGCTCCGTAAACTCTACGTCTTTTTTGGTGACGAGGAGTTTTTAAAAGAATATTATGTTGACAAAATAACTGAAATGGTGCCTGACGGCGGGCTGGAGGAGTTCAACCGTATCAAGCTCGACGGGACTCAGGACTATAACATCTATGACGATGCCCTTGAGGGTATGCCGATGATGGTGGACAGACGCATCATCCTTATCCGCGACAGTAATATTTTTATCACACGCAAAAGCGGTAATCTTGTACCCCCTACGGATTCGCAAAAGGAGTTCTGGGAGGATAAGTTTGCCCGCCTCAGTGATGATACTGTGGTGGTGTTCGTGGAAAAGAACATCGACAAGAGAAGCACATTGTTTAAGCTTGCCGACAAGGTTGGCTTTACGGTAGATTGCCAATATCTCCCCGAGGCAGAGACGGTAAGCTATGCCGTTAAGGAGGTACTCCGCAACGGTAAAAAAATGGACGAGTCCGTGGCGCGCTATCTTATTGCGGTTATTGACCCCGGGCTTATGTCACTTAACAATGAACTGAAAAAGCTTGTGGATTTCTGCGATGATATTATTTATAAGTCGGATGTGGACAGAGTGGTGTCAAAGTCTATGGCGGTACAGGTGTTTGACATTACCGACGGCATCAATGAGGGCAACGCCGACAAGATTTTCAAGGTGATAAACGGACTTCGTACACAGAAGGAAAGTGCCTTTGGTATACTGTATCTTATTTATGCAAATGTGGAAAAGATGCTAAGACTAAAGCTCGCAGGCGCAACCTCGCAGAGTGATGCGGTTGGCATACTTGGCGGCTCACCCTGGCTTGCGAAGAGGTATCTTGAAAGTGCCAGGGGCTTCTCCTTGCAGGAGCTTAAACGAATGGTTTGCCGAATCCCCGAGATTGATTACGAAATCAAGCAGGGCAGAGTGACTGAGTGGCAGGCACTTGAGGGATATATTTTCGAAGCATTGGAAAAGAAGCTATGATTTACAGAATTTCAACACGCCCCATAAAAAAACGACTCAAAACGACTCGTTTCGGGTGTAGTATTATTTATCTTAACCAGATAGCGTCAACAAACCTTCTTATGAAGGGTATGACTCATCTGCCTGAGGGTGCGGTGGCAATTGCAAGGGAGCAGACTCAGGGCAGAGGCAGACTCGGCCGCGAGTGGGTTTCTCATAAGGGAGGAATCTATATGTCCATCCTCCTGAAACCATCACTTTCCCCCGAGGCATCAAGCGTGGTTACCCTTGTGGCAGCAATGGCGGTACGCCGCGCTCTTGCTATCGGTAAAATCAAGTGGCCCAATGATATTGTAATTGATAAAGAGAAGGTGTGCGGTATTCTCACCGAGGTGGGTGAGGACAACTCACTTATTTGCGGTATCGGGGTTAATGTCTCAGGTGCGGTGACGGTGGAAAACGCCACAACCCTGGCTTCCCACGAAGCAAAGCCTTCCCGGACAAAGCTTATTGCCGATATTTTAAATGAGTTTGAAGGGCTTTACGATATATTCCTTGCAGACGGCTTTGGTCCATTGATGGGTGAATATAACAAGTACCTCATTAACGCCGACAAAACAGTAAGGCTGGTACGCAATGGTGCGGAAATCATTGCAGTTGCGAAGGCTGTGGACAAGGACGGTGCGCTTGTATGCGAGACGGAGGGGGAGCGTTTTTCCGTTACCTCGGGTGAGGTCAGTGTCCGCGGAATATATGGGTATGTGTAGGATAACAAAAGAGCTGTTGCTTTTAACAACAGCTCTTTTGTTATATCATTTTTTTCAAAATCTCATTAGAACGCTTGATAAACTCACTCATTTCCTCTGCCGTCAACGGCTTGTGCGAAATTCGTGCCAAATCGTAAACGTGGTCTACCACAAGCTTTCTTGTGTCACTATCAAGTGCGCCAAGCTTCTTCACAAGCTCGTTTTCAGAGTTGACAACAAGGGTGAATTCATCGCGGAACATATCTGCCATCCCTGCAAACTGCTGAGAATAGCTACGATACATCTCCTTCATTCGGCGTGTTTCCTCACTTAGCAGGATTACCGCAGGAATTGACGGGTCGCGAAGCTTCTTTACTTCAATTTTCAGCGCCTCGTCATTGATTTCTGCCTTGAATATCTCAATGATACTGTCATCGCCCTCACCCTCATCCTCGGCAATGTCGGACAAGCTTGAGTCAATTCTCTTGAACTTCACATTGGGATTCTTCATCTCAATGAAGGAAATGAAGTGGGTATCCATCACCGCAGGCAGGATTACTGCACACAGTCCCTCGTTTTTGAACATATTTATATACTGCGACTGCTGAAGCTCGTCGGATACATAGAAAATTTCTACGCTCTCCTTCTCACCCATAAGCTCTGTCAGTGTCTTGTACTCGCCGTCAAGATTTTTGTAAACAATGGACTCCTTTACCTTCTCATAGAACTTCTCGTCCCTCAGGCATCCGTACTTTACAAAAATATTGATGTCCTCCCAGAACTTAACATAGTTCTCCTTATCATTGGTGTATAGGCTCACAAGCTTATCTGCAATCTTACGGGTTATGTGTGATGAAATCTTGTTCACATATCCGTCATTCTGCAAAAAGCTTCGTGATACATTCAAGGGTAGCTCGGGGCAATCAATAACGCCCTTTAGAAGCATCAGGAATTCAGGGATAACTTCCTTTACGTTATCTGCCACAAATACCTGATTATTAAATAGCTTTATCTCACCCTCAAGTCCTGAAAATTCGTGATTGATTTTCGGGAAGTACAATATACCCTTCAGGTTGAAGGGGTAATCCACATTCAGGTGAATCCAGAACAATGGCTCGTTGAAGTCCATAAACACTTGGCGGTAGAACTCCTTGTACTCCTCCTCTGTACACTCCGAGGGCTTTTTCATCCATAGAGGAGTAGTGGTGTTAATGGGTGCGTGTGCTTTTTCATCCTCGCCCTCCTTTGGCTCCTCTGCCACGGTCTCGGTATTCTCAAGGTAAATGGGGACGGGCAGAAACGCACAGTATTTTCTAAGAATCTGTCGGATTTGGCTCTCCTCAAGGAAATCAAGACTGTCCTCTGCCACATTCAAAATAATATCTGTACCTCGTGTCTTGCGGTCACCCTCGGTCATATCGAACTCCATAGAGCCATCGCATAACCATTTTGCACTCTTTTCACCCTCGCGGTATGAAAGTGATGAAATCTCAACAGTATCTGCCACCATAAAGGCACTATAGAAGCCAAGACCAAAGTGACCGATAATCTGCGAGCCTTCGTCATCCTCCTTTTTGTACTTTTCCAGAAACTCCGATGCACCCGAGAATGCAATCTGATTAATGTACTTGTCAATCTCCTGGGCACTCATACCAATACCGTTATCACTGATTATAAGCTTTTTATTTGGCTTGTCAACGGTTACGGTGATTTTGTAGTCATCCATAGCCTCTGCCTCACCTGAAAGCACAACTGTTTTGTGCTTTGTAATCGCATCGCAGGCGTTTGACACAAGCTCGCGAAGGAAAATATCCTTGTCGGAATACAACCATTTTTTAATAATTGGAAACAGGTTTTCTGAATCAACAGAAATGTTACCCTTTGCCATTTTTCGTCACCTCTTATATAGAATTTAGTTTAATTTTTACTTTGTGTTTTGCGACACAGCCCTACTTTTAAAATGCTTGTAGGGGACGGCATCCTTGTCGTCTCACTGTTGTCATCCTCAGGTCTCAAAGCTTTAAAAGAATATTTATCTTAAGGACGCACAGAAATTGATTCAGAACGGACGAAGGGAATTCGCTTGCCCGACGGCGTACTCATTGTACGCCGAGTGGTGCCCTTCGTTCGCAGCAATAGCGGTCTGCACAATTTATGCGTGTCCGCCCTTTATTCGAGTTCAAAGGCTCCCTTATACAACTGATAGTAAGTGCCGCCTTGAGCAATAAGCTCCTCATGAGTACCACGCTCGATAATCACGCCATCCTCAAGGACCATAATCACATCGGAGTTGCGGACGGTGGAGAGACGATGGGCAATGACGAATACGGTCCTGCCCTCCATAAGCTTATTCATACCACGCTCAACTATTTTCTCGGTATGAGTGTCAATGGATGCGGTTGCCTCGTCCATTATCATAACGGGCGGGTCGCATACTGCGGCTCGGGCAATGGAGATAAGCTGTCGTTGTCCCTGACTCAGGTTTTCACCATTGTTGGCAATAACGGTGTTGTATCCCCTGGGCAGGCGAGTGATGAAATCGTGCGCGCCAACAAGCTCTGCCGCCGTCTTAACCTCGTCATCGGTTGCGTCAAGGTTTCCGTAACGTATATTCTCCATAACCGT
>JAZOBR010000156.1:0-8835 GCA_045596105.1 Candidatus Ornithomonoglobus sp. | reverse complement strand
GACACAATCAACACTATTATTCCTAAAATTCATACCCTCCTCACCTTAAACCATCAACATTTACACCACCTTTTACCCACACTTACACACAGCATAACACTATATCAAAACCATACTCTTCTACTAACCCTTAAACATATACCATTTAATTTTAGGGTAGAATACAAGTCAACAGGTAAACTTGATACATATAGAACAGAGATATTAGATTTTAAGATAGTATAATCAAAAGGGCAAAGCATACTGAAAACAGTAGGCTTTGCCTATCTTTGTATAAAGGAGCAAAATCATCGCTGATAGACCGATGTCCGTTAATAGGCCCTTGGTTACTTCATCAGGCATAGTGTAACGTTGTGACAAATAACGCAGGGATGCTCCCAACTCACCGTTGGGTCCACCATACTGGGTTGCGATAATGTTCGCAAGCCTCGTGTCCTTCTTCTTAATATTTATGGGATACTCCAAAAATTTTGAATATTTAAACATTATAGGTTACCCTCCTTTTCCCATGGCCAGGGTGAATCAAGCCAATTAAATGTACCCTGATATGCACTGTTATACGCCTCCAAGGGTCCATACTGTGCCTCGTATTCACACTTTAACTTATTAAGCTTTTCTACCAATTCTCTAAACATCTTAAACGCTTTCTTGTCCTCGGGGTGGGTGTCAAGATACAGCAATAAATCATATGCCGCAAAATTTACCTTCTGCACCTCGTAAAGCTTCTCCTGTCTTGTCATTACAAAGCACCTCCCCATTTTTTACATACCTTTCCGTATTCACATATATCTAGGTCTAATTCAGGAAAAATCGTGCCGTTTTTAATTGCACAGCCTAAATCATACACACTTGCCATTTCCTGTATTGGAACATAGGCATATCCCACGCAACCACAATCTTTTCTATCGCAACACATAATGGGCTTTTCGTAACAATTGTTTTGTTCCATAATAAAACTCCTTTCTAATTTTATGTAATATACCGTATCACAATATACTATGCCGCCCCTTCCTTTCTTGACACATAAAAAAAACAGTGATATACTACCCATATCACATAAAAAGGAATGATAACTATGAATATTTCGGACTATAAATACACTACGGAGCTTCACGCTCACACATCCCCTGCCAGTCCCTGCAGTGAGATGCCTCCCGAGGAGGTTATTAAGACCTATAGTGGGCTGGGATACACAAGCATCGTCATTTCCAATCACTTCTTCCCATGGGTATTTCGCAGTACTCAGAAGGATGAAGCGCTTTCATTGTATCTTGAGGATTTTCACAAGGCACAGGAATGTGGTAAAAAGCATGGTGTTAACGTGATTTTGGGATGTGAAATCCGTTTTCCGCAGAACTCAAATGACTATCTCCTATTCGGTATTGATGAGGAAGAATTGAGTCTTCTGTATGACAAGCTTGGGGATGATATTGAAAGCTTTTCCAAATGGTTTCGTAAGGATGGGCACATCCTTATACAGGCACATCCCTTCCGCAACGGGATGGTAGATGTTTCACCAACCATCCTTGACGGAATCGAAGCCTATAATATGCATCCCAATCACAATTCCCGTATCGGATTTTCCGCAAAATACGCAGAAAATCACGATATGATTGTGACCTGCGGTACGGACTATCATCACCCATCCCACGAGGGTATGTGTGCTATGCTCACAAAGGAGCCTATGAGAGATTCAAATGACCTTGCAGAAGTATTAAAAAGCCGAGACTATTTATTTGAAATCGGCGGTAACATAGTGCTACCCTATGGTAATAATACACGCAATAAAAAGGGGCTGTTTAAAAAGTCCCTAAATTACAAAAAGGATCTCTAATCGAGGTCCTTTTTTGTGTTGTTGTGAAAATTTATTGAATTTTGGGTATGCAAAATCAAACTCATATAAAAATGAGCAAATTTTGGAATATATTCTTTAAAATCTATGCCTCTAACAAGTTTTTTGTTTCTTTAAATGATATTTGTATAGATTAAAACCTATACAAATTGATGTAAATTCAAAAATTACAGATTTTAAGCCTCTTCTTCGTATCCTTTTGTACTGCCTTTCCCATTTGATTACTCCATAAGTTCCCTCTGCCTGAATGCTTCTGTTTGCTCTTAATAACAAGCCATGGGTAGAAGTTAAATTTTCAAGAACTTCTTTATGAATTGCTGTTAATTCCTCATTCATTCTGACGGTTCTGTTTCCTTCACCTTTTTTGCATTTTTCTGCATAAGGGTAATTACTGCAATTTTTTCTAAATCTACTGGAATTTTCATTTGAATTGTGTTAAAATAACTTTGGTTAATTTTTTTATTAAGCATATTAAAATTATACCACAAAATGGCTGATTCCGCTATGGTTATAGCCATTTTTCTATACAAAAAATCGAGGATTTTTCATCCTCGATTTTCAGTGGGACTTTTTAAATATCCCCTTTTATTTTTCATCCCATGGAAGGACATCACCTTCCTCACGCAGATATTCATAAATCTCGCCTACACCCTCACCTGTTTTACTATCAACCTCAAATATATTCTTACAGCCTGCCAATTGAAGCCATCGGCGTGCCTGGGGGACATCTGCTCCCTCATTATTTATCTGGGTTATGATACCTATAACATCTCGGTTACATACAGGGGTAACCGCCGGCGGGAACAATGAGAAAGGCTCGCGTGCCGAAATAAGTATTCCCACTACATCCGCCTCAAAGGTGTACATTGCAAGAGCATTTCCAAGATTTTTAGTTTGTATGTATTCTCCCGGTGTATCAATTATAACATCAAAGCGGTTTACATACTGGGTCTTATGATAAGAAATTTTCTCACCGCGTAATGCCTGGGTAAGAGTAGTCTTTCCTGCCTCACTTCTGCCTACCAATATTATCTTTCTCATGTTCTTGACAACTCACAAACACTGAAGCCGAGTCTGTCCTGTGCATAATCACAGATTGCCTTCAACGCAGACTCTACATCAGATATCAGTCCTGTGATGATAAGTGTACCCGAAAAACGGTCAACAAAGCTCAAATCTACGTTACCTGCCTTTGTTGCAATATCTGCCGCAATGATTGCAGTTTCCGCAGGACTGACTGTCAGGATGCCTATTGCACTGCCCGTAAAATCAATGTCAGGATTAAGACCTAACTTGTAGTACATAATAGGGTCAGGGCTCGCAATAACGTGTGCCAGAGTAATCTGCTTACCCGGTACCAGCTCCTGTATGATTCGCAACTTACCCTCACCATCTTTGAATAATTCCTTAATGTCCATTTTAACCTCTCCTATAGAAATGCCCAATATCCTAAAAAGCCGAATACCAGGCTTGATACCAATGACTGTAATAATACTGTTATAACTGCAGTTACCTTGAACAGTCCGTGTCTTGTTTTGTGGCGTAGCTTATACATTGCAATTGCTCCGCCGATGCCACCGCCAACCCACATATTCAACAGTAAACGGAATTCGGGGATTCTCTCCTCTTCCTCCTCTGCATATCTCTTGTCCCTTTTAAACATTTTGTAGGTTTTTATATTCATTACCACGATATACAAAAACACACAGAGGAAAAACACAAGATTTGCTTTTGCATTCTCAAAGATTTTAAGCAATGGCGGAAGCTTTATATTCACATCAGCTATCCATTCATAAAAGCCTCGGAATGCACCCTTTATATTTTCAAGTAACCCCTCAAAAAAGTTACGCAGACTTCCCTTTATAACCAATGCCTCGGGGCTATTTTCAAACTCTCGCATATTACACATCTCCTACGGCAAGCTTCTTTGCTCTGTCGTCTGTTATAAGTGCATCAATGACCTCATCAAGGTCACCGTTCAAAAACTGCTCAAGTCGATAAATTGTAAGATTGATTCTATGGTCGGTTATGCGACTCTGTGGGAAGTTATAGGTCCTTATTCTCTCACTTCTGTCACCTGAGCCAACCTGACTCTTCCTCTCGTCTGCTATCTCACGATTTCGTTCCTCCTCCATAACCTCATAGATACGGGAACGAAGAATTTTCATTGCCTTTTCCTTATTCTGCAGCTGTGATTTTTCGTCCTGACAGGATACCACTATTCCTGTGGGGATATGGGTAATTCTTACGGCAGAGTCCGTTGTATTAACGCACTGTCCGCCGGGACCACCTGCACGGAATACATCAATCCTCAAATCGTTTCGGTTGATTTCAACCTCAACCTCCTCAACCTCGGGCAATACCGCAACTGTTACCGCCGAAGTGTGGATACGTCCGCCTGATTCAGTTTCAGGCACTCTCTGTACTCGATGCACACCGCTCTCAAACTTTAGCTTTGAATATGCACCCTTTCCTTCAACCAGGAAGGAAATTTCCTTATAGCCTCCAAGCGCTGTGGCATTCTGGCTCAGGATTTCTATCCTCCAGCCCTCTTTGTCGGCATACATCGAATACATCCTCATCAATGAGCCTGCAAACAATGCCGCCTCCTCACCGCCTGTACCGCCGCGAATTTCCATGATAACATTCTTGTCATCATTGGGGTCCTTCGGGATAAGCAGAAGCTTTATCTTATCCTCGGATGCTTTTACCTTTTCCTCCATATCCTGAAGGTCGGCTTTGAGCATTTCCAAAAGCTCCTTGTCCTCTTCAGTTTCCAAAAGCTCCCTATCCTCATCACGCTGCTTGAGGTAGCCCAAATATAAGTTGTACTCGTCAATTATAGGTGATAACTCGCTATGCTCCCTGCACAAATCACGCCAACGCTCAATATCGGCTATAAACTCAGGGTCAGAAATAAGCTCTGCAACCGTATTAAATCTGTCAGATAACGATTTTAGCTTGTCTAACATACCTATTTCACCTTTCAACTCATACTTGCACACAATAATTGTACTATTTTTTTACTAAAATGTCAAGTCATTATCCTCGACTTTACCGTATTTTTTACAAAAAAATTTTATTTTCAAAAATTCACAAAAAAGTTACAAAAAAATGTAGACAATATGCATTTTATTTGATATAATGCTAATATGTATGATTTAATGGCTTCAAATGGTCTAAATTACCATTTGCGGCTAAATTTCAGGAAAGGGATGAAGAAGCTTGGCGAACGATTTAAAGCTTACAAAGCTGAAGTTAGCACTAATCAGCGCTACCATAGTTTCCGGTATGGGAATGGTCTCGGCTCACGCTGAGGATGGAAACGTATCTGAAAAGGATATGATGTATCAGGCAGTTTCCCTATACGAAAAGCTTACAGGTAACGAGGTTGTGGTCCCCCACGCCCTTTTGAATGATTGTGGTGACGAAGCGATGAGCAAAGCAGCATTGCTTGGCTTTACAAATATCGACGAAGTTTCCTCTATTTCGGACGCAGTTGCTATTCGTAAGCAGGATGCTCTTACTATTATCTATAAGACAATCCTTAGCTACGATTACTCCTTCCAGCTTGATTCAAATGAGATTGACGAAATAATGATGGACTGCTACGACAACGCCCTTGTTGACGAAAATAACCGTGCCGCTTTTGCATTTATGCTAAAGCATGGCATTATTGATAGCGGTATAGATACAGAGCCTAACAAGATTATCACATGGAGCGGTTGTGCAACCCTTTTAGATGTTACATATGACTTATTCATACAGGATACAGTCTTTTCTATGAATGGTATTCCAATAAAAATCGGTGCTAATATTGATTCTGTTACGGAAGCCTTTGGTGAGCCTACACGAATCGATAAGAGTGATTACGATTTTATGTGGTATGTTTATAATTCAGACCCATCTTCGTTTATGATGGTTGGTGTCAAGGAGGATAGAATCTGTGCATTCTATTCAAACTCAGGTGCCTTTGCCTTTGGTGACCTTAAGTCAGGTGATGACTATCTTATGGCATACAAGTACCTTGAGGACACAAATTTCAGAATTTTAAAGACACGTGACGGCAGAATAGACGCTATTATGTATAACCCCTACGTCAAGAGTGACGTGACACTTTCAAACGATTCGTATCTTCGTTCCTGCGAATTAGTGGATATTATAAACGCAAACCGAGTAAAAAACGGGCTTGACATTTTAAATGTTGATAAGGATTTATACAATACCGCCGTTTCTATGGCATCACAGCCTAAGTACCACGAGCTTGCTCGTGACACTCGCGTGGCACATATAATGGATGATGCTCAGCACGAGGAAGGCTATGATGTATTCCTTATCTATGATAAGATGCTTGACCATGACAGTGAGTGCTTCAATAAAAATTCGAGGTCAATCGGTATTGCTACATACACAGACGAAAGCTTTAATATCTATGCATCAATGCTTACATCAAATACCTCGTCCGCACTGACAACTGAGGCTAGTGATGTTTCAGAGGTATCACCCAATACTTATGTTTTCGAGACTACCGCTGTTGCTGAGACACCCGAGGAGTATGTATTTGAAGTTAGTGAGGGTACTGCAGAGGAGGAGGTTAATGTATCACCCCAGACTCCCATAGTTCTGTTCCCCGCCAACGAAGCAACGGTTAATGCCGGTGAAGATGTGTCAATAAGCCTTGAGGCGAACACAACAAACAACTACTATGTAGAGGTTTATTCCTACGAAGAGGATAAGTATATTGCCACAAGCTATATGGAGGCTACCAACAATACACTTACTCTTTCAAATGAATTGTTTACAGAGGGCAGAGACTATAAGATTGGTCTTAGTGCCGTTACCGACACAGAAACCTCCGACAAGATAGACTTCAACCTTCAGTACGGCGTAGCTCCAGAGGGTGCAATTTCAATTGTATCACCCGAGATAGAGTATGTTACCGATGATGATTTCATAAATCTTGATTGGGAAACAGAGCTTTATTCTGAAGTTGCAATCGACATTTATAACGAGGATGGTGAGCTTGTTCTTAACGAGTATGTTAAGGATATAAAGGGTGTCAGAGTTAACGACATAGACCCTGGCAAGTATTACATATATGTATCAGCCTTAAGACGCGGCTCAAAGGATGTCATAAAGTCTCAAGCAAATATCAATATAGAAATCAAATTGCCCGAGCCTGTAATTACTGAGTATATTCTTGATGACGGGGAGCTGTTCTACCCCATATACGAGGATAAGGAAATGGGACTTATTTATTTCTATGATGAGGAAATCGTGGAGGTACCCGTTGCGGCATCTAACGGCACAACCGTTATGACAAGAAAGAAAAAGATTACCGAAAAGCAGGTAAAGGGCGTGGCTTATTATGAAAGTCTGCTTCGTCAGTGTGATAGAGTTGAGTATTTCATCGGCTCACCCATCCTATCGCTGAGTGAGAATGCCAACACCTTCACCTATGAGGGCTCAAAGCCATCAATTTATAGTGATGTTATCGGTGATGCAATCGTCACAGAGGCTGAAAAGCACCTTGGCGTACCCTATGTATGGGGCGGTACAACACCTAAAGGCTTCGACTGTTCAGGTCTTGTGCAGTACGTTTATAATTCACTCGGCATTGAACTGCCAAGAGTATCACAGGCACAGTATCTGTACGGTGCACCTCTTGGTCGTGAGGATTTGATGCCCGGTGATTTGGTATTCTTTGAAAAGAATGGTGATGTACACCACGTTGGTATCTATGCAGGTGATGGAATGATGCTTCACGCCCCCTACACAGGTCAGGTGGTTTCCTACCAGTCAATCGACGAAGGACAATACAAAAACGAGTTCTGCGGAGGCAGACGTGCATACTAAGGAGACAAAATTATGTCAAAGGAATATGTAAAGGCATCAGTTAAGGCCTCAACACAATGGAAAAGCATCGTGACTATTTCCGTATATACCCTGCTTACCTTGTTTTCGTTGGTGATGGCTATCTATGACATTGCCATGAAGCGTGTATTTTTTGGAGTTTTATTCCTTATTGCGGCGGCTATATTTGTTGTTCTGCTTCTTATCAGGGGTAACTCTGTTTTCGGTACAAACATAAAGGTCAAGGTTGATTTGCTTATTATGAAAAGCTGGGCAACAGATTTTCTCCCCTATGACGTAAACGGCGGTATTCTTGCAGACCTTATTCCTGCAAAGACTAAGGTTACAGAGGTGCCTGTTGAAGAAATCACTCAGGTGTTTATCGGCACGAAGGATTTTGTCAAGAGAAACGCAACAGTTGCAGGAAAAAAGCTTTTAAAGGCACTGTTCCCCTATGAACATTCATCAAGCAGGGCTAAAAAGAATCTGCTTTCAGCTATTGATTTATTCTATGTTGAAACAGAAACCGATTGCGCATTTATGTGTGTACACGACTATGACACACAAAAAATGATGAACATTCTTAAGGCTATGCGCGAGATTAACCCTGCAATCCGCATAAGGGTAAACTCAATAGCATACAAAAAACATTTTATGAATATGCAAAATGCAGAGGATTGATCCTCTGCATTTTTTATACAAATCTTACCTTGTATTCACTAAGCATAGCATTTACCTGAACTAAATACCCTACAAACTGCGGTCCTGCCATAAGCTGACCGAAGAACGGTCGTGAGTAATCAAAATCGTTTGTAATAAGCTCCATCAATTTCTTACGCTCACATATGGCAAGAAGGGGTGAGTCAGGTTGCTCGATTATACGCTTTACTTCAGCCTTTACCGCCGCCTCATAGAACGGATTATGAGTTTTCGGGTATGGACTCTTTTTTCGCAGGCGTATGCTCTCGGGCAAAATTCCGTATGCCGCCTCGCGAAGTACATTCTTTGAAACATTATTTCTGTTCTTCATATCCCACGGGATGTTCCATACATACTCTACTATTCTATGGTCGCAGAAGGGTACACGCACCTCAAGTCCCGATGCCATACTCATTCTGTCCTTACGGTCA
>JAZOBR010000155.1:0-5182 GCA_045596105.1 Candidatus Ornithomonoglobus sp. | reverse complement strand
CGACAATGTTGCTTGAGTAACGCCGAGAATAGAGGCAAGTTCCTGCTGTGTCATTTTTGAATTCTTACGCAATTCTTTAAGCTTTAACATCCGTTTGATCCTTTCTATATTTATAAATTGTGCTTATATTATAAGATATTTTTATATCGTTGTAAATAGATTTTGCACAAAAAATAAAAAATATAAAAAAACTTTATAAAAAGTATTGACAAATATATAAATTGGGTTTATAATATAAATGAACTTTATAAAATGTGAGGTGAAAAAATGAACAATATAAAGAAACTAAGGGAGCAGAAGGGAATAACGCAGTGTGAACTTGCTTCCGAGATTGGTGTAACGCAGGCGTGTATAGCACAATGGGAAACAACAAACGGAATGCCCCGAGCTTCCCTAATTCCTAAAATTGCAAAGGTACTAAATTGTAAAATTGACGACCTATTTAGAAAGGAGTAACCACTATGGCACGAGAAAAAGAACACTACCGTGATATGCTAATGTTCCTCAATGAATCCAAGAACTTACCATTGTTAATGGACAGAGGTCAGGCGTGTGAGGCATTGAAGGTGTCCAGGGACTACCTTGCAAAGCTTATTGCAAAAGGGGATATTAAATTAGAACACAACAAAATACCCATAGGCTCTGTCGCAAGATACCTATGCGGATAGAAAGAAGGTGAAAAAAATGAAATGTTACATAATGAGAAACACAACCGTAACGAGGTACCCTCATGAGGGATGCACACTACAACATAAGACTAACACACCTGAAATAATGGAAGAGTTTGAGTCTTTGGCAGAAGCAAGGAAAGCACTTGATAAATACAAATGCACCTGCCACCGTATTAAGCCATCCACTGACATTATGTATAAGGTAACAGAATATTACATAGCGGATGTACACAGTGATGTATGGACATTCGCAGAACAGGAAGGAGAATAACAATGGACCCTGTAACAAGATTATGTGCCTATGCACTATGTTTCAGTAGCATCATATTGTTTGCTTCTGCAATAATTAAAGGTTGGAACATATTAGACAAGTTCGACAAGAACCGATACGCCAAGAGAATCGAGGCAAGTCGTGAAGCGTTTGCCCGTTCTGTAGAGAGAGCAGGAAGGTCATTGCAGAGAGGCGGTGAATTTTCCCCAAGAAGAAAAAAAAGAAACCAATAAGAAAAGCCGTCGGCTATTTTTCCGACGACCTCGCTCAGTTACTTGTGAAGTAACAAAGATAATATAAAGATATTATCTATTTACCCGAATTTCATTATATCATAACAATAAAACAATGTCAAGCCCAGAAGGGCAGAAAGGAAAAGACAATGAAAGAAATTATTTATTTACCCACCAACAAGCTTCACCCCAACGACCTAAACCCTCGTAAGGGAGTGGGAGACATCACAGAGCTTAAGAACAGTATCGAAGCATTGGGAGTGCTGCAGGCACTGACGGTAACACCTGCAAAGGGTTGCTTTGACGGTGACTATTACATAGTAATCGGTGAACGCCGTTGGACAGCCTGTAAGGAATTAGGCATAGAGGAGCTACCTTGTATAATTGAGGAGCTGACAGAGAAACAACAGCTTGACATTATGCTCGCAGAGAACGAGCAGAGGGGAGACCTGACACACATTGAAAGGTCGAACGGTTATCAGTTGGCACTTGATTTCCACGGTGATGTTGGTACTGTTGCCGAGAATACGGGTGTCAGTGAAAGCACCGTAAGACGTTATCTGAAGCTACAGGCTATCCCCGAATATGCGCGACAGGCAATAGCACAGAGGGAGAAGGCAGGTACACAAATCTCAATGACCGATTTCGAAAAGGTTCTTGACATCAGAGACGAGGACTTAAGAGCCGAAGCTTCCGAGGACTTGGGAACAGAAACCTTTACAAGAACATTATCAAATGCTCAATGGAGCGACAAGCGTAAGTATGAGCAGGCGTGTATCCTTGAAAAGCTTGGACTTATGAAAGCTATTGAGATTACAGACACAAAGGGATATTCTTTTGTGCAGAGCCTGTATAACCTTGATATGTTAACAAGATATGCTCTTGATGATGAACAGTATTATTACAATTATTCCAACGGCAATTATTATCTTTACCGCAAAGCAGAGGACAATGCCGAGGGTGAGGAAGAGGACGAGATAAGCACAGAAGAAGAGGAAAGAATTGATGCTATCTGTGAAACCTTTGACAGTATGGTTGCAGAGTTCCGGGAACGCCGTGAGGAGTTCGTGAAAAGTCTTTTAATAACAGACGAGGAAACAAAGCTTATTATATGGGCAATGTTGGCATACCTTCATAATTCAAATCACAGAGCCATTACCAAAAATGACTATGTAGAGGAGTATTACCTTGACACAGATACTCTTGCAGGGTTAAGCGAGGTTGAGACCTATGAATATATAAAGGATGCCATAAAGAACGGTTATACTTATGGACTGTTCCTGACAGTGTATAAAGCTATAGAGGTACCAACCTGGTGTGAGGACTTGCACGATTTCGAAGCTAAATACATGGGTACAAGCTCGCGATATGAGTTCCTATATAAATTCCTTGGTGAGTTCGGATATGTTCCCACAGACGAGGAATTAGCGTATATGAACGGCACACACAAGCTGTACGAAAGAGAGGAACAGGAATAATGACAAGATTACAATGTATGATAGATAATCACATAATGGCAGAGTCTCCGTACTGTGAGGAAGTCCCAAGCGGTATGGTGGAATGTGAACGCTGCGGAAATCTCATAGGCAGAAACGACACATACTTTGCCATTGACGGCGAATGCTTCTGTGAGGAGTGCGAATTGTTTGTAAAAGAGATAATTGAGGACACTCTGACAGAGGAGTTCGGAACACTCCCCGGGCATATCTACGACGATATACTTGAGGCAGTACAGAAGACTTATTAAGTCCCCTATGAATTTATATATAGAGCATCCCCTGCAATCACAGGGGACAAGCTCACCCCCCGGAGAAAGGAATGATATTATGAGTGTTACATTTAGACCACTAAACGCAAACGAAATAGATGTTAAAGTAAAACAGGTTAAAGACCATGGCCTTATAGCTTTGTTATATAAGACCGCCCGTACAGATATGGACATATTGGATGAAAGTGTGGGCCCCGAAAACTGGGACTGTGATTATAAAGAAATCAAGGGCAATCTATATTGCGGAATTGGAATTAACATTGACGGTAAATATGTAATCAAATGGGACTGCGGTATTGAAAGCCGAGAGGATGATGAAGGTAACGAAAAGAAGGGCGAGGCATCTGATGCCTTTAAGCGTGCTGGTTTCAAATGGGGTATAGGTAGAGAACTATATACATCACCATTTATATGGATAAGCGCCGACAAGTGCGAAATCTATAAAAATGCAAAAGGTAAGCCAGCGTGCAACGATAAATTTACAGTAAGTGAAATACGTTATTCGGATGATAACAAGAGAATTACCTATTTGTCAATTGCAAACATGAGTGATGGCGGAGCAATAGTCTTCACTTGGGGGCATAAGAACCCACCCCGTAACACCAAGCAGGATAAAGAGAAAATGACAGCATTGCAAACGTGCATTGAAACAACGGCAAAAAAGATAGGCGAGAAACCCACAGCATTGTTTAACATGTTAAAGGCAAAGTTCGGAACCGACGGACAGCTTCCAACAGATGCAATTGATAATTGTATTAACTATCTTGTGCAGTTACAGACGGCACACGCAAACAGAGTAAAGAACGATGAGCAAGTTGCAGACGGTACTAACGGTTAAGGACAAGCCAAAGGCAATGGCGTGGTTACATTCCGCAATGGACACTATGAAGGACGGCAAACAGTATGTGCTGTCCTTAGTACCTGTTACAAAGAACAAGACCAAGAACGCCAATGCCTATGCCTGGGTGCTTATAGATAAACTTGCCGAGTACTACGGTGTTACAAAGACATACATATATTGTCGTGCAGTCAATGACATAGGCGGTAACAGTTATGTAATGACTATTGATAACGAAGCTGTAGACCGTGCCATAGAAATATGGGAAAGCCGTGGTCTGGGTTGGTTCGGTAATATTCTATATCAGGGCGATAGGTACACCGATGTAGAGTTTGTCTACGGTTCAAGTGTGTACGATACAAAACAGATATCAAGACTTATTGACAACCTTATCCACGAATGTGAAACTGCAGGCATTGAAACGAGAACGCAGGCAGAGATAGACAGTATGATGTCAAGCTGGGTACCTGAATACAAGAGGGGCAAGGACAATGCTTAGATGCTTTCTATGCGGAAGGAACGGCAGGGGCGACCGATTAGAAAGACATCACATCTTTGGTGGCCCTCGCCGCAACTTATCAGAACAGTACGGACTTGTAGTAGATTTATGCGGAGACCGTTGCCACCGTAACGGTGAATACTCCGCACATAAGAATAAGGACATTGCCATATATCTGCATCAGGAAGGGCAGAGAATGGCAGAGGATAACGGAATGGAACGGGCGGAGTTTATACGTCTGTTCGGAAAAAATTATTTGTGAGGTATATATAAATGAAAAATCTAACAATAAAAGAAGCAAAAGAACTAATGAAAAAGAATGGCGGTGGCCTTGACTTGCGAGGCACACAGATACAGAGCCTACCCGATAACCTGACCGTAGGCGGTTCCCTTTACTTGGAAGGCACACAGATACAGAGCCTACAAAAAGAACTGGCAAAGGTTAAAACCCTGAACAATGGAGATTATGTACCAAAGCGTTACCTATATGCAGACGGCATCCTAACTCATATAAAAGGACATAGAAAAATACAGGGATATGTATTTTATCAGGGCAAGATTAAGGGTAAGAATGTTGTATCAGACGGTACAAACTATGCACATTGTAACACGCTGCGAGAGGGTATAGCGGACCTGACTTTCAAGGCTGCCAAAGACCGTGGGGCAGAGCAGTATAAGGATATAACTCTTGATACAGAACTCTCATTTAAGGAAATGGTAACAATGTATCGCATTATAACAGGTGCGTGTAGACAAGGTACAGAGAGCTTTATCTCTACAATAAAAAATCCGAAAGAAAAGTACACCGTACGAGAGGCAATAGAAATTACGAGCGGACAGTATGGCGCAGAGTCATTCAAACGCTTCTTTGAGGAAGGTTAAGGAAGGAGGAATAATATGAA
>JAZOBR010000154.1:0-6401 GCA_045596105.1 Candidatus Ornithomonoglobus sp. | reverse complement strand
AGAGCCTACTCCTGTTCCTACAATAGTTCCCGATGAGGAGCCGGGAGAGGATGCAACTCCTGTTCCCACAGTAGTTCCTGAGATTCCTGTTGAAACAACACCTCAGCTGCAGGGTTCACCATCAGGTGCAATGCTTGAGTACATAGAACACTTTGCATACATCATCGGATATGACGAGGATGAGGAAGGTACAGTATCAGTAAGACCTGAAAACCATATCACTCGTGCAGAGGTAGCAACAATATTCTATCGTTTGCTTGATGAGGATTCAAAGCTTAAATTCAGAACAGATGTAAACTCATTTACAGATGTGGAGAAGGGCGATTGGTACAACATCGCAATCTCAACAATAGCTAACGCGGGCGTTGTTAACGGTTATGATGACGGTAGCTTCAGACCGAACAACAAGATTACAAGAGCAGAGCTTGCAACAATAATTTCTAAGTTCACAGCTCACAAGTATGAGGGTGGACCGCTATTTACAGATATTCATAACCATTGGGCTAAGGATAACATCAACAGTGCAACTGTAACAGGTTGGATTAACGGTTATGAGGACAGAAGCTTCAGACCTGAGAACTACATCACAAGAGCAGAGACAATCACAATGATTAACCGTGTTCTTTACAGAATACTTGCAGAGGATGGTAAGCTTGAGTCAGGAAACTTAGCGTTTATCGATAATGATCCGAATGCATGGTACTACGATGCAATCATTGAGGCTACAAACTCACATAGCTATGAGCGTGATAGCATAGGCTCAGATGAGATTCATATGACTCACACTGCAAATCGTGACTGGGAGGCTGAGGAGGATAACCTTGACTACCAGATGGGTTCAGTTGAATAATTGAATTAAAGAGCAGACAGAGATGTCTGCTCTTTAATTGCATTTTGCACAATTTTCACCATTTGTATTTATGTTATTTTTAGGTTGCGGAAAGCGGGATTTTACTTGACATTTATGGGGGATATATTGTATAATATAATATGGTTGAGTTTATTTTAATTACAGAATTTTAGATGAAAGGAATTGATTTTCTTATGAAATATATGGGTGTGAACGAGATAAGAGAAAAGTTCTTATCTTTCTTTGAGTCAAAGGGATGTCTTAGATTAAATTCATTTCCCCTTGTCCCCAAAAATGATGCCAGCTTGTTACTTATAAACTCAGGTATGGCACCGATGAAAAAGTGGTTTACCTTGGCAGAGGAGCCTCCTCGTCGCAGAGTAACTACTTGTCAGAAATGTATTCGTACACCTGATATAGAGAGAGTTGGTAAAACTGCCCGCCATGGCACTTTCTTTGAGATGCTTGGTAACTTCTCCTTTGGTGATTATTTTAAGCACGAGGCAACTCAATGGGCTTGGGAGTTCTTTACAAAGGTAATGGAAATCCCCCAGGATAAGCTATGGGTATCTATATATGAAGAGGATGACGAGACTAAGGATATCTGGATAAACGAGGTTGGTATTGACCCCACTCATATTGTAAAGCTTGGCAAAGAGGATAACTTCTGGGAGCATGGCACAGGTCCTTGCGGTCCTTGTTCTGAGATTTACTACGACCGTGGTGAAGAGTATGGATGCGGCTCACCGGATTGTTGTGTTGGTTGCGACTGTGACAGATTCATGGAGGTGTGGAATCTGGTATTTACACAGTTCGACAAGGACGATGAGGGCAACTACAATCCTCTTGAAAACCCCAACATTGACACAGGTATGGGTCTTGAGAGGCTTGCAGTTGTTATGCAGGGCGTAGGAAATCTGTTTGAGGTTGATACAATACAGAATGTAATCGCGCACGCATCAAGAATTGCAGGTGTTAAATATAAGGATGATGAGAAAACAGACGTTTCACTTCGTGTTATAGCTGACCATATCCGTTCGACAGTTATGATGGTATCGGATGGTGTTATTCCCTCAAATGAGGGCAGAGGCTATGTGCTTCGTCGCTTGCTTCGTCGTGCCGCAAGACATGGTAAGCTTCTTAACATTGATGGCGGTTTCTTGGGTGATTTGGCGCAGACAGTTATTGATGAATCTAAATCAGCATACCCTGAGCTTGAGGAAAAGCGTGAGTATATTACAACCATGATCTTCAAGGAGGAGGAGCGTTTCCAGGCAACCATTGATAATGGTCTTGTTGTTCTTGCGAAGTATATAGAGGATGCAAAGGCTAATGGCTCAGACAAGCTATCGGGTGATAATGCGTTTAAGCTTCACGATACCTATGGTTTCCCTCTTGATTTGACAATTGAAATGGCAGAGGAACAGGGCTTATCAGTTGATGTTGACGGCTTCAATAAGGCAATGAATGAGCAGAAAATGGCCGCTAAGAATTCAAGAAAAGACGGCTCAAGCTGGGATGATGATACAGCATTCGATTTTAAGGATATAAAGTCAACTGAGTTTGTAGGCTATGATACACTTACCTGTGATGCTAACATATTAAAAGTAAACCGCGGTGAGGGTGAAAAACTTTACATTGTTACCGATAAGACACCCTTCTATGCAGAAATGGGCGGTCAGTCAGGTGATATGGGTGCAATTAAGCAGGCAGAGGCAAAGGCTTGCGTTCATAATACAACAAAGACAGGTGACGGTATCTATGTCCATGAGGCAGAGCTGATACTTGGTGAAATCACAGAGGGCAAGGCTACCATGGAGGTTGATGCGGAAAACCGTATGGCAATAAGCCGTAACCATAGTGCGACTCATTTGCTTCATAAGGCTCTTAAGGAGATTCTTGGAAGTCATGTTGCACAGGCAGGCTCAATGGTAAGCAGTTCGCACCTGCGTTTTGACTTCTCTCACTTTGAGGCTATGACAAAGGAGCAGATTAAAGAGGCTGAGGAGAAAGTTAATCGTGCAATATTTGGTTGTATGCCTGTTGTTGTTTCTGAGCTTCCCATCGATGAGGCTAAGAAGCTTGGTGCAGAGGCGCAGTTTGGTGAGAAGTACGGTGATGTTGTACGAGTTGTATCAATGGGTGAATACAGCGTAGAATTCTGCGGCGGTACACATATTAAGAATACATCAGAGTGTGGCTTGTTCAAGATTACATCAGAAAGCGGTGTTGCAGCAGGTGTAAGACGAATTGAGGCTGTAACGGGTGCGAGTGTATTGAACCTTATTAATGCTTACGAGAGTATTCTTGAGGACGCGGCAAAGGCATTGAAGTCCAATCGCGTTATGGAGCTTGTCGATAAGGCTGAGGCAATTATGGGTGAGTATCGCGATGCAGAGCGTAAGGTTCAGGAACTTGGTGAAAAGCTTGCACAGATCAAGACAAAGTCAATGCTTGCAGGTGTTAAGGAAATTCGCGGCATTAAGGTGCTGACGGCTTACATTGAGGGCATTGATGTTAATGAACTGAAGAATATGGCAGACAGTGCTAAGGCACAGCTTGGCAAGGGTGCAGTTGTTCTTGCAACAAATACTGACGGCAAGATAACATTCGTTGCTATGGCTACAAAGGATGCGGTTGAAGATGGTGTTCACTGCGGTAACATCATTAAGGAAATTACGGCAATCTGCGGCGGCCGTGGCGGTGGTAAGCCTGACATGGCACAGGGCGGCGGTACTGACGCTATGAAGATTGATAATGCTTTAGCAAAGGTGGATGAGTTGATATAAGGGATACGCTCCCTTATGGATACTCGTTTAATGGCACGATGTAAATATAAACCGATAGGAGAGTTACTATGGAAGATTGTTTGTTCTGTAAGATTATAAATGGTGAGATTCCGTCAAAGAAGGTTTTTGAAAACGATAAGGTATATGCGTTTTATGATATTGCGCCGCAGGCGCTTGTTCACGCAGTGATTGTGCCAAAGGCTCATATCTGTTGTGCAAACAAGATTGATAAGTCAAATTCTCAGGCTGTAGCTGATGTATTTGAGGCAATTCCTGAGATTGCAAAGGCGTTAGGCCTGGCAGATAATGGCTACAGAATTGTAAATAATTGCGGTAAGGATGCAGGTCAGACAGTTTTTCATATCCATTTTCATATTATGGGCGGAGAGCCTGCAGGTAAGATGTATTAATTCATAAGAAAGGGTTTTTATTATGAAAAAGTGGCATATCATAACAGGTATAATCGTACTTGGAATTGCAATTATGGTTGCGATTATAAGTGTTACATATAAGTACTTTATATTGCCGAATTATATAGAGCCGGTTGTGGAGCAGGTAAGTGATTACCTAAAGGATGACGATGTTATTAATGCATTGTATGAAGAGGCGGTTGTTCTTCATGATGAGGGCGTAATGGATGATGCGATTTATTCAAACTTCGTTCGTACATATAGTGAATATTTCCGCGATGATGAGGCATATGCAAGACAAATCCTTGAATTCAAGGAGGAGACAACAAATCCTGTAAACGAGGAAACGGCTATCAAGACGAAATATGCGTCTCATAAGGTAGGAATTGAGATTATAAAGGTAAACGATGGAGAAAGCACAGGAAAGGCTGATGTTACCTACAGTGACGAGCGTACATCAGACAGAGTCAAGGCTGAGGACATTGTTGAGGCAGAAAAAATTATCGAAGAGATGGAAAGCGACGTAGAGCCTACAGAAACTCCTGATATTGTTAAGTCTGCCTACGATAAGCTAAGGTCAAGAATGACAGCCTCCGATTTTTCGTTGTTCACAAAGATTATGGCAAAGCTTGATGTCAACACCCTGATGTCACTTACTAGCGACAAGGAAGGACTTAAGTCTTACCTTCATAGCAGATTGACAGATGAGGAGTATTCAAATATAATCAATCTTGGCTATAAGTATGTCCATGTGTTCATGGAAAAGCAATAATCGGGCAAATAGCAGAATGATTAAATAACACAAGGTTTTTGCAGGGTTTTATATGCAATATCTCTAATGTATAATATGCAAAAATCGTGATGTAAATTTTATATTGTGTGGTTTGTACAAAAATGGCACCACATTTTTGGTTATTATAAAAATAAGATTTTATTGAAATTTATTTCAAAGTATGTTATTATATAATTAGTAAAAAATGCTGGGGTACTATGGCAAGGTGTTCCAATGTCGTGTATCCGGTTAATATAAACAAAGTGAGGTAAGAAAATAATGGCAGATTTACAGTTGAAACATATCTACAAGAAGTATGCCGGTAATGTTGTAGCCGTAAGTGATTTCAACATCGATATTGAGGATAAGGAGTTTATCATCCTTGTTGGTCCTTCAGGTTGCGGTAAGTCAACAACACTTCGTATGATTGCAGGTCTTGAGGAGATTTCAGAGGGTGAGCTTTACATCGATGGTAAGCTAATGAATGATGTAATCCCCAAGGAGAGAGATATTGCGATGGTATTCCAGAGCTACACTCTATATCCTCATATGACTGTATTTGACAATATGGCTTTTGCTCTTAAGCTACGCAAGACTCCGAAGGATGAAATCAGAAGGCGTGTTACAGAGGCAGCAAGAATTCTTGACATTGAGCATTTGCTTGACAGAAAGCCCAGAGCTTTATCAGGTGGTCAGAGACAGAGAGTTGCTATGGGTCGTGCTATCGTGCGTTCACCCAAGGTATTCTTGATGGATGAGCCTCTATCAAACCTTGATGCTAAGCTTCGTGTACAGATGAGAACAGAGATTAAGAAGCTTCATGCTAAGCTTGATACAACATTTATCTATGTTACTCATGACCAGACAGAGGCTATGACAATGGGTACAAGAATCGTTGTTATGAAGGATGGTTTTGTACAGCAGATTGATAGTCCTGAGAACCTTTACAATGATCCTTGCAACCTATTTGTTGCAGGCTTCATCGGATCACCGCAGATGAATTTTGTCAATGTTACAATTGAGAAGCGTGGTGACGAGGTGTGGGCAGTTCTTGGTGACGATGCAATCAAGATTCCTGATGGCAAGGCACAGAAGCTTACAGATTACATAGGCAAGGAAGTTATTATGGGTATCAGACCCGAGGATGTTCACGATGAGGAAGCATTCCTTGCAACATATCCTGATGCAACAGTTAATGCATTTGTAGAAGTAACAGAAATGATGGGTGCTGAGGTTTACTTGTATCTAAAGATTGCAGATGCTAGTTTCACAGCAAGAGTTAATCCCAGAACAACAACAAAGGCTAACGATAGTGTTAAGGTTGGCTTTGATGTTAACAGACTTCACTTCTTCGATAAGGAAACAGAAGTAGCACTATAATTTAAAAACTAACAGAGCCATAAGGCTCTGTTTTTTATTATTTATATTAAAAACGCATATAGAAGATTTTTTAGTATTACTTTAAGACATAGAAGGAAATAAAATGGGTGCAGCTCAAACTTTGGGCGGTTCAGTTATAGGAATAATACCAATTATTATTTGGGGAGTATTAGTTTTGTTTGTTTAATTTATTCCCTCAA
>JAZOBR010000153.1:0-2354 GCA_045596105.1 Candidatus Ornithomonoglobus sp. | reverse complement strand
TAAACCGCTTCACTACAACCCCATCCATCGTAAATTTAACAAATCTTATTCCCTTAATTGAGGTAAGTGAATTCACAAGCTGATAAATAAAGAGTCGCTCCTCATCCTCTCCGTAGCCCATTTCTTCCTTGACATCGGGGGAAATATCCACATATGCAATATTCCCCTCCACCCTGACCCTCAAGCCGTTCTTAATCTTTGGTATAACCCGACGGATATTATCGTCCTCATCCCTGCCCTCTATAAGCATTTCAACGATTTCCCTTGCCTGGTATTCTTTTTCTGCATCAACCACAAGGCATTTATACTGCAAGAGCCTGTCCAATCTTGCGTCAACAAAATATATGTCTGTTTCCACCTTAGGCACCTCGTCTGCTCTGTTACAGGCAACAACAAAGGACACCAGTCCGGAAATTATTATAAAGAAAAAAACAAAACGTCGCACATCTATTCCTCCATATACCTAATGTATATGCTCTGTGCGACGCTTTTATTCTGTTTTACTTGCCCAACGCGTGACGGATTGACTTTGCAAGCTGGTCAGGACATGATGTGCCTCTTCCCGAGCAATTAATTCCCTCAAGTCTTGCCACAACCTCTTCAGCCTTCATACCCTCACAAAGTCGGCTAATGCCCTGCGTATTACCATTGCATCCTCTTGTAAACACCACATTGTTAACAATTCCGTCGCTGATTTCAAATTCAATCTGTGCCGAGCAAACGCCTCGGGGTGTGTATGTATACTTCATTTGTTTTCTCCTTTAATTTAAAATTTAAGCTCCCACTCACCTGCAGTCAGCTTTCTTGGTTTTCAGCTATGTCCGATATTGGTACAAAAGGTACGCCGTTTTCCTCTGCGATAGTCTTAAGCTCATCCTCTCCTGTACGCTCCCAGATAGTGCCTGTTATGATAAACCTTGCCATACCATTCTTGTCAAGGTATTTCATAAGCTTTTTATATTCATCCATAAGAGTCTTGCCACAGAAATTATCTCTCTGCACATTCTCAATTATTCTCATTACGATGATACCTGCTTCAAAGTCCCTTGCAGGTTCATACATCGGCAAAACCTCATATGCATTTTTGTAGCTCATTTCCCATTTTGATGCCTGACATATACAATAGGATGCATCGTGATTTTTATTAAATTCCCTCATTACAATATGGGCATTGTCCTTATCCTCTGCGGGTGCCACCATACCGTAATCCCAATGCCAGCCAATATCCGGTTTAATGACGTGGCGTGCAATGGAATTGCCCACAAACATAACCTTTACCTCATCCCCACTGGGATAAAATTTAATATGATCACCATAGTCAAGCTGATTACCTGCTTTAACAGCGTTTTTTATCTATCTTTGTCATAATTATTCTCCTTTCAATTTTTATATTATAACATTTTTTTAAAGGTTTTGCAATAGTGATTTTATTATATAATTATCTACAAGGCCGCCTTCAAAAAAGTCACTGACACCCTTTAGGACTTCCCCCTGAGGTATAAACGCAAAAAAATGCAGGAGATTTCTCTCCTGCATCCTATTATTTTTTACTGTGCTAATCCAACAGCCTTTAGGTACTGATAAATTATTGATGCTGCCTGTGCACGATTAGCTGTCTGCTTCGGTGCAAATGTTGTATCTGTTACACCATTGATTACACCTGCTGCACTTAGCTTGTTCACAGACTCACGGGCATACTCGCTGATTGCATCGAAGTCATCGAATGCAACCGATGTTCCTGCAGGTAGCAGGTTCACATTCTTAGCTGCAACTATAGCCCTGTATAGGATTGTTGCCATCTGCTCACGAGTTATCTTCTCGTTAGGCGCAAACTCAGTATCTGACACACCATCAACGATACCCAACTCTAATGCAATTGCAATCCATCCAAATGCCCAATGTGATTTCGGAACATCATCGAACTGCTGGTCCTTATTTGTTCTCTCAGGCAAGCCCATTGCCGCACAAACTAACTTAACAAACTCTGCTCTTGTAACTGACGCTCCAGGGTCAAATGTTGTTTCAGTTCTACCATTTGTAATGTTAAACTTAACAAGTGTTGAAACTGCATCGTTTGCCCATGCATAATCATCCATATCTGTGAATGAGTGCATCGGAACAGGCTCCGGAGTTGTTACAGGAACGATTCCGCCACCACTCGGACGACCTGCGCTCGGGCGTGAGCTTGAGCTACCGCCCCCCCAGTTTGAACCGCCTGATGAACCGCCTGACGAACCGCCGTTATCCGGTGTTGCTGTGGGCAACGGCTTCGGAGTCGGTGTCGGTGTCGGCTCCGGTGTCGGAGTCGGATCAGGAGTTGCTGTGGGTGCAACCGTAGGAACTACTGTCGGTGC
>JAZOBR010000152.1:0-11686 GCA_045596105.1 Candidatus Ornithomonoglobus sp. | reverse complement strand
TAAGATTAAGGGTGCAGACAAGCTTTGTCTTGTAAGTGATTCTTTGGCAGTATGCGGTACAGATGCCCTGACAGGTGAAATCGGCGGCACAGAGTACATTATGGAGGACGGAGTTTGTAAGCTTCTTGACCGCAGTGCATTTGCGGGGAGCATTGCAACGGCTGACATACTTGTAAGAGTCTGCATAAAGGAGGTAGGCATTGATCTGCCCAGTGCGGTGAGAATGATGACAAAGACCCCGGCAGACGTGTTAGGACTTAACAAGGGTGAAATTAAGGCAGGATATGATGCTGACATCGTAATTTTTGACGAGGACGTAAATGTTGACACAGTTATGGTTGGGGGAAACGTTGTTTACACAGTATAAATTAAAAGGACAGAAACCTTGGTTTCTGTCCTTGTTTTTTACAGACCTTTTATGTGGCATTGCAATTGTAAGCTTGCCCTCCGGGGTTAAGAAGAAATCCCCCACGGGCTGCGAGTTTATATATGCATCATACACACCGATTGCGGTGACTATCAAGGTAGCCGATGCTATGGGCGTGTCTACCGAAAAGCTTTTGTCAATGGGAAACGGTGGGAAATCAGAGAAAATTCCGCCCTTTAAGCTCCATACACCTTGAATTTTCTACTTGCCTGTGATACAAAAAGGCTAACAGAAAGCTACTTACAATGGAGGTGACCTTATAAAAAAGCTATTTTTTGGATTTTGGTTTGTATATCCCTGCTTTCTGTGCCGAGGATTTGAGATTGGTAGGATTTAATACTTCATATGATGATTACTACACTGAAGATGTGGGGACAGTAAAATTATACTTAATTACAGCGTTTTTGTTGACAAGTTTTTATAAATATTATATATTTTATCTATAATAATACAAAGGAGTGATAATTTTGACGATAGATATGCTTTCACCAAAAGAGGTGTTTAAATATTTCAGTGATATTTGCGATATACCCCATGGCTCGGGAAACACAGATAAGATAACCGAATATATAATTGATTTTGCAAAAAAACGTGGGTTAGAATACAGACTCGACTCTGTTGGCAACCTCGCAGTATACAAGGATGCAACTCCGCCAAGGGTATCAAGTAAGGGTGTGATTTTACAGGCACACATTGATATGGTATGTGCAAAGCGTGAGGATTGCGAGCTTGATATGGATAATGAGGGTATCCGTGCCAGAACGGACGGAGAATTTGTATGGGCAGATGGCACAACCCTTGGTGCGGATGATGGTATTGGTGTCAGCTATATACTTGCACTGTTAGATGCAGAGGATATTGACCATCCACAAATTTGCGCGATTTTCACAGTTGATGAGGAGGTTGGAATGACGGGTGCGGGGCAGCTTGACCCTACACTTTTGCGTGGTACAAGGCTTATTAATATTGACTCCGAGGAGGAGGGAATATTCATAGTAAGTTGTGCAGGCGGGTCAAGAGCAATTGCGAAAATTCCTGTTGAGTGGGAAGAGAGCTCTTATGAAAAAACTGCAAAGCTCAGTGTATCGGGACTTGTGGGCGGTCACTCGGGCATCGACATAGGCAGAGGCGGACTTAATGCGATTGTGGTTATTGCAAAGCTTTTATCGGGGCTTAAGATGGACATTTCAATAGGCAGTATAACTACCTCGGACAA
This sequence comes from Candidatus Ornithomonoglobus sp., assembly GCA_045596105.1. Lineage (GTDB taxonomy): Bacteria > Bacillota > Clostridia > UBA1381 > UBA1381 > Ornithomonoglobus. The sequence goes on along the minus strand of JAZOBR010000152.1, from coordinate 10,043 downwards.
GCTTAATGTTATTCCTCAGGGGGCGTGGGTCAGCCTGTCCTATAACACAGCTGATGAAGATAAGCTCACGGACAAAATCAGGGACTACGCCGAAAGACTGAAGGCAGAATCGAATGAATCAGGCTTAAAGATAAAGCTGAAGGCTCACAAAAGAGATGAACGGGTGCTTGATAAGGACTCCGTACAGATATTTTGCGATGCAATCCGTCGTTTTCCCAATGGTGTTATACACAGACGGGGTGAGGCGGTGGAGGCTTCATTGAATATCGGTATGGCAAGGCTTGAAGATAGCAGTCTTACGATAGGTGCTATGCTTCGTTCAAATGCGGAGGCAAAAAAGGATGATATTAAGGCAAGAATTATAGAGGCGGTGGATAGCCTTGGCGGCAGTATCATCTTCGATACGGAGTATCCGTCCTGGGAATACAGAAGGGTGTCACCCCTGCGTGATACAATGATTTCGGAATACAGGGAAATGTTTGGGAGGGAACCGAAGATTGAGAGCATCCATGCGGGACTTGAGTGCGGACTCTTTGCGGCAAAGTGTCCTGAGCTTGATATGGTCTCAATAGGCCCTGACCTTGTGGGTGTTCACACCCCTGAGGAGCGTTTGTCGGTAAGCTCTACAGCAAGGTATTGGGAATATATTAAAGCACTTATGGGCAAGCTATAACAAAGAGGTGACAGTATGATTGAAAATGGATTTACCTATATTGGTGCATTGATATTCATTGCGGCAATGATAGTGAATCTACCAAAGATAATCAAGGGCGAGGCTGCCCAAAAATTTTTCAGGTTTGCACCCCCCATTGTCCTTATATACCTTGGATTAATGGTGCTTTGCACCATTGGTGTGTGGGACCTTGAGAGTACATCGCAAGCTTACGGAGCGTTAAAAAACCCATTGCTGTATGCAATGCTGTTTATAATGCTTCTGCGTTGTGATTTAAGAAAGATAGTAAAGTTGGGTCCAAAAATGCTAATTGGGTTTTTCTCCGCAACAGTTACCATTGGTCTGGGCTTTGTAATAGCATATGCCATAACCCATAATTCATTGGGGGATGAGGGGTGGCGTGCCTTTGGTGCATTATGCGGCAGTTGGATGGGCGGAGCAGGAAATATGCTCGCAATTCAGGCGGCACTGGATGTGTCGGAGCAGTCTATGGCATACGCCCTCGTAATGGACTCAATCTGCGGCACCGTGTATATAATGTTCTTGCTGTGGGTAATCGGTTTTTCAAAGGCATTTAACCGTTTTACCAAGGCAGACACTGGTGTTATTGACGAGGTGGGAGCATCCCTGGAGGAGGAAGCAAGGGCAAATAATAAGTCTATAACCTGGCAGAATATAATTCTTATTCTTGGGTCGGGACTGCTTGTTTCGGCCTTGGCACAGGATGTGGGCGGATATATAAATTCTCTGGCACCCTTCTTTGACAAGGCAACCTGGACAGTATTGGTGGTAACATTGTTAGGCGTTATCCTTGCTATGACCCCTTTTGGCAGAATCAAGGGCACAGAGGAGATTTCAAATGTTCTTTTATATAGCGTAATTGCCCTTATTGCATCCCGTGCGGACCTGAGTCAGATTGGCAATGCACCTATGTGGCTCCTGGCAGGCTTTATAGTTCTTGTGATACACGTGGGATTGATGCTTCTTCTGGCAAAGTTGTTCCGGCTTGATGTATTCACCTGTGCGGTGTCGTCCCTTGCAAATATCGGCGGTACTGCAACGGCACCGGTGTTGGCAGGAACATACAGCAGTGCGTTAGTGCCTGTGGGAATAATTATGGCTTTATTGGGTTATGTAATAGGCACAGGCGGCGGATTGGTTGTTGCAAGGATTATGAGTATGATAGGATGAAAAAACGGACGATTTCGTCCGTTTTTCTTTGATTCTGTATATATTATTTGAAGAACAGAGGCAGCTTTTCAAGATAGAAAATATCTTCTCTGTCTGCCGCATCACCCTCTGCCAATACTGAACATTTACCGCAAATTTCAGCCTTCGTTTCAGCACATAGTTTCTCAAGTGACTTTAGTGACTCGCCTGTGCTTATAACATCATCAACGATAAGCACCTTCTTACCGCTAAGGATTTGGGCGTCATCCTGTGAAAGGTAAAGTGTCTGTGCAGATGCAGTTGTAATTGATTTAACTGTAACTGATACAGGGTCGTGCATATAAAGCTTAACTGACTTTCTTGCAATAACATAGTTTTTTCCTGATTGTCTTGCCATTTCGTATGCCAGGGGAATACCCTTTGACTCTGCCGTTAAAAGCACATCAAACTCCGGCGCCTTCTCAAGCAATGCCTTTGCAGATGCAATCGTTATCTCAACATCGGAGAACATGATGAATGCCGCAATGTCAAGACTATCATCAATGGGGCAGAAGGGAAGCTCTCTCTCAAGCCCTGCAATTGTCATTTTATAACCGTTAGCCATAATCTTACGCCTCACTTATAAATTTTTTACATCTAAATTATATCACCAAGCATTTATAAAGTCAATCACAACGCAAAAAATATTCGTTTATAGGTTGACCGAAAAATGGATTTGTGGTAAAATTGAAGGAGAAGATTGCATGAAAGGAGGGATGTGTGATGCACCTTGAGATTTTACCCGATGCACTGAAGGTTTTAAGCGTGATTAAGGATGCAGGATATGAGGCGTATATTGCAGGCGGTGCAGTCCGTGACCTTATAATGGGCAAGACACCTAATGATTACGATATTGCAACCTCGGCACGCCCCGAGGAAATTGAAAAGCTTTTTCCGAAAACTATTGCCACGGGCATAAAGCATGGTACAGTAACGGTAATTTATAATAAAATGGGTTACGAGGTCACAACCTTCCGTCGTGATGGAGATTATGAGGACGGACGGCATCCCGAAAGCGTGGATTTTGTGACATCACCGAGGATGGATGCCCAAAGGCGTGATTTTACAATAAACGCTATGATGTATTCCCCCGACAGAGGACTGATTGACTATTTCTGCGGAAAGCGTGATATCCGTCAGGGTATTATAAGATGCGTGGGCAATGCAGAGAAGCGTTTTAAGGAGGATGCCTTGAGGATGCTTCGTGCCGTACGCTTTAAGGCACAGCTTGGTTTTACCTTAGAGGCAGAAACTTATTCGGCTATCAAGCGTTGCGGTGTACTTATAAAGAAGGTCAGCCGAGAGAGGATTTTAGACGAACTCAATAAAATACTGCTGTCTAAAAATCCCGACGGATTTCGTGATTTGCACGAGCTGGGACTTTTAAAGCATATTCTTCCCGAGCTTGAGGCGTGCTTTGGTGAGCCGCAGAGGAATAAGTACCACATCTATGATGTGGGAGAGCATATAATGCAGACGGTAAAAAGCACTCCCGAGGATTTAATACTGAGATGGGCGGCGTTGCTTCACGATACAGGCAAGACCTGTTGCTCATCGGTGGATGGCAATGGTATAATCCATTTCTACGGCCACCATCGGGAGAGCCGCAGAATTGCCGTTGATGTTTTGTATCGTTACCATATGGATGTAGACTCCATTAAGGAGATTGCGCTGCTTGTTGAACACCATGATTATCGTGTAGAGCCTAACCCCACAGCGGTTAAGCGTATGATGGCAAAAACGGGTGCGGAGCTGTTCAAAAAGCTTTTGACATTGCAGAAGGCGGATAACACCGCAAAGAATCCTGCACACCTGCCCGATAAGCTACGCCGTATCGAGGGCGGTCTGGAGATATGCAAGGAGGTCCTTGCCTCAAAGCAACCCTACAGAATTTCTGACCTTGTGATAAACGGCAGAGATTTAATGGATACAGGCTTCCGCCAGGGACGTGAGATAGGTGATACACTCAAGAGCCTTTTAGACGAGGTTATAATTAAGCCCGAGCTTAACAGTCGTGACTATCTTCTGAGGCGTGCAAAGGAAATGAGAAAGAGAGCAAGATGAGCAAATACGTAGATTTAACAAGGATTCTTACCAAGCTTCCCGATTTCGTCTTTGACTATATCGAGGTTGCCTACGATGGTGAGAGCGTCAATACGCAGATTGGCTACAGTATTGACATAAAAACGTTTTTTGAATATCTTATAAAGTTTAAGTATAACGGCAAGACTCCCGAGGACATAACTCCCGAAATGCTAAACGAGGTAACCCTGCGTGACCTTAACGGCTTCAAGGCATATTTAAGAGAATATGAGTCGGAGTACATTTCAGCCACAGGCAGAAAAATCAGGCGTGTAAGACGAAACAACGAATATGGCATAAACCGAAAGCTGTCGGGTATTCGCGGCTTGTTTATGTATCTTTACAAGAACGATTATATCGACCACAACATCACTGACAAGCTTGATTTTAAAAAGCTTCATCAGAAAATGAAGCGTCCCCTTACCACTAAGGATGTGGTTAGCCTTGTTGATGTTATATACAATGGTGAAAACTACTTCGACGGCAGAATGCGTGCATCGTATCTCAACCGCAAGCAACGAGACATTGCGTTGTTTACGGCATACCTTGGCACAGGCTGTCGAGTGTCGGAGCTTGTAAACCTAAACATTACCGATGTGGATTTTGAGTCCTCATCCTTTATTGTAACCCGTAAGGGCGGAGACCGAGAAGAGGTATTTATGCCCATTCAGGTCGAAAACGAGCTTTTGAAATATGTGGAGGAGCGACTTGCGAGTGAGGAAACAAAGGATACAGACCCCTTGTTTATAAGCCGTAACAATCAAAGGCTTACTCCCCAGACGGTTGAGAAGAATCTCAAGGGCTACTGTCGTGCGGCAGGGATAACCGACCCTGACAAAATGCACCCTCACGCCCTCCGTCGTACCTTTGCCTGTAACCTTATAGCCGATGGCGTCGACATAAAGATGGTTGCAGAGCTTATGGGACATAAGAACATAGAGGTAACTCACAGATACTATACTCAGTATGCCCGGGAGCGTCGCAGAGAGGTTATGCGGTCTCTTGATATACCGAGTGGAAATAAAGAGGAGTAACAGTATGGATAGCTTAGGATTAGTAACCATTGCACCGAGAGCAATGGCACAGATTGCATCATATTTTGCCCGTAATTGTGAGGGTGTTGCAGAGATGACAGACATATCAAAAAGGAACGATATTCAGAATGCAATCCTTGGCCGTGATGATGTGGCAGGGGCGTACGTTAAAAATACAAAGGACGGCGTGGCGGTTGATGTTTACCTTGCCTGCTACTATGGTGCAGATACTGAGGAATTAAAGGCGCGTGTTGAGAGCGAGGTCAGGGAGGCTTATGCTCCTACAGGGGTTAAGATTAAGCGTGTAGATGCACACATTAACAGCGTAAAATAAAAGGGGAGGACCGATATGGGACTTTCAAAGCCTATTCAGTACTTAAAGGGTGTCGGCGAAAAACGTGCCGAGCTTTTTTTAAAAAAAGGAATAAAGACTGTGGGCGACCTTATTTACTTTTTCCCGAGGACACATGAGGATAGAAGCGTTATAAAGCCTATTGCAAGATGTATGGAGGGTGAAACCGTATGCGTCAGTGCAACGGCATATTCTGACCCCCAGGACAGATATGTAAGGCGTGGTATGCTTGTAACCTCAATGGTCGCATTTGACGATTCGGGGATGATCAATATTGTCTGGTATAATAATAAATATATCAAAAGCAACATCAAGGCAGGTGAGAAGTACACCTTCTTCGGCACTGTTTCAAGGAGTAAGCAGGGGCGTTTGCAGATGGTGGCGCCTGTGTATGAGAAGCTGGGCAAGGACAAGTATGTAGGAAAGATTGTGCCTATATATCCTCTTACCGCAAACTTGTCACAAAAGGTTGTGCAAAGCACTATGGAGCTTGCCTTGGATGAGGCAGGCGCCTTAGAGGAATATTTGCCCGACAGCATCCGAGAGGAATATAGGCTGGCAGAAATAAATTTCTCCATGCGTAACATTCATTTCCCCCGTGATTTTGAGAATTATAACATTGCAAGAAATCGATTTGTGTTTGAGGAGCTTTTGATATTGCAGTTGGCTCTGTCAACACGAAAGGAAAACAATAATGACCGTAAGGGTAAGGTTTTCTCGGATGTTAAATCAATCCGTGAGCTGACAGATTCTCTGCCCTACGATTTAACAAATGCCCAGAAGCGGACGATAAACGAAATCTGTCACGATTGTAAGTCAGGCACACAGATGATGCGGCTTGTTCAGGGTGATGTGGGCTCGGGTAAAACGGCGATTGCCGCGGCGGCTATGTATATGGCGGTTAAGAATGGTTATCAGGCGGCAATGATGGCACCCACAGAGATTCTGGCAGAACAGCACCTTCAATCCCTAAAGGAAATGTATGAGCCACACGGCATAAGGACAGTTCTTCTCACAGGAAGTATGAAGGCAAAGGAAAAGCGTGAAGCCTTGGAGCAGATTGCATCGGGTGAAGCCAACATTGTGGTGGGAACACACGCATTGATTCGCGAGACTGTTGAATTTAAAAGCCTTGGCTTTGTGGTAGCGGACGAGCAACACCGATTCGGTGTTGAGCAGAGGGCAAAGCTTATGGCAAAGGGTGAGGACCCCCATATGCTTATAATGTCGGCAACGCCTATACCGAGAACGCTGGCACTTATTCTTTACGGTGATTTGGACATTTCAATAATTGACGAGTTACCCCCGGGCAGAAAGCCTGTAAGGACCTATTCGGTGGGTACAAGTTTAAGGCAAAGGATATACAACTTTGTAGAGGAGAATGTGAAAAAGGGAATGCAGGCGTACGTGGTATGCCCACTTGTGGCGGAAACGGAGAAAAGTGATTTGGAGAACGCAGAGGAGCTGTGCCGTAAGCTTCAGGAATCATACCCCGAAATGTCCTTTGGCCTGGTCCATGGGAAAATGAAGAGCAAGGACAAGGACGAGGTAATGTCACGCTTTATTAAGGGTGATATAAATGTTCTGGTATCCACAACCGTAATTGAGGTGGGCGTAAATGTTCCCAACTCAAATATAATGGTAATTGAAAATGCGGAGAGATTCGGTCTTTCCCAGCTGCATCAGCTTCGTGGCAGAGTTGGCAGAGGCGGTGATGAGGCACATTGTATTCTTGTTACGGATGGTGAGAATGAGATTACCAAAAAGCGTATGGACACCATGTGCGAGTCAAATGATGGCTTCTATATATCCGAGCAGGATTTAAAGCTCCGCGGACCGGGTGATTTCTTCGGTACCCGTCAACATGGCTTGCCTGAAATGAAGATAGCAAACCTCTTTGAGGATAAGGATTTATTAAAGCTGTCCCAGGAGGCGGCAAGGAAAATAATAAGAGAAGGACTTTCTAATTATCCTATGCTTGAGGATAGATGCAAGGCTCTTATTCCCGAGGATATAGTAATGAATTAAAAGGAAGGGATTTTCAAAAAGCCCCTTCCTCTTTTTGTATGGCAAATCTTTAAAAAAGACCGAAAACACCGAAAAAAGACTCTTGAAATGAGGGTGGGAGAATGATACTATTAGGATATAGAGAAATATCGGCTTTCTTAAAAGGAGACAGACTGTTCTAAATAACTTGCGTACATTGTTACTTTTATCAGCGATAATGTACGCTTTTTTTGTTGAGGATGAACAAAATGACACAAAGGTGCAAATTTTAAAAAAGGCAAGCATAACCTGAAAAAAATAACTCCTTAAACACTAAAAAAGTGTTGAAAGACAACCGATTTTATGGTATGATATATAAAATGGATATAGTATGTGATGAAATGGAGGAGATACAGGGTATGAAAGCCACTAAAAACAGAATATTAGCGTGCTTTATGGCGGTTGGAATGTTGTTTTCAAGCGTAGGTGCTTTGGCAGAGAACGATGATGCGAGCCTATCGGCAAGCTTCGCGGTTTCTGTGACAGAAACAGATAGTGCAGTAGGTATTTCACTAAGCCTTGATAATACAAAGTTAAGAGGTTTGCAGACAGCTATCAGATACAATCCCGAGGTGTTGACACCTGTGGATAAGGATGGTGAGACGGCAAATGATTTTGCAGACTTTGCAAAGAAGGGTGCGGAAACGAATGCGTTTACATCCATCGGAAAATTCCTTGACAAGGAACAGGGACTTTTCGGATTTACTCTCTACATTATGCCTGACGCCGATGCGGAGGGGATAGACGAGAATGGTTGTGTAACTATTACTGAACAGACTGAATTTTATTCCTTTACATTTAAGCGTATTGCTGAGGGTGAGCCGCAAATCGAGGTTGCCGTTGCGGAAGAGGGAAAGGTAAGTCAGGGAGTATTGACAGAGGGACTTATCGTTCTTGATGAGAACGGTTCACTAACCACTACGGTAAGGTATTCATACAATAACGAAACGAAAAAGTCAGAGGTTATAGAGCCTACAAAGGATGAGGCAGAGCCGACAGGGAAGCCTGCGACGGACAAGCCTGCATCCGCTCCCGAAATTGATGAGGATGAGACAACACTTGAATTAATGACAAGTGACGAGCGTAAAAAGGATGTCATTTGTCTTATGATTGACAGGAACATGACAATTACCTACGGTGATAAGAAGGTAATTGACGAGGAAAGCCCCGAGGTTGTTCCTTATATTACAAATGACAGAACAATGGTTCCCCTGAGATTCATAAGTGAAGCTCTGGGAGCAGAGGTTCTTTGGGAGGAAGGCTGGGACGGATGCATCATCAAAAAGGGTGATGACGAAATCAAGTTTACCTTTGGCTCGGCAGAGTTTGAGGTAAACGGCAAGAAAATGACATATGATGCACCCATAGAGATGGTAGCAAACAGAACTATGGTGCCCATACGTTTCTTCTCGGAACAGCTTGGCTGTGATGTTTACTGGGAAGAGATAAATCGTGCGGTTATAATCGCGCCTATAGATAATCCCTGGGTACCTGACCGTGAGGCAGAGATAACGGCGGTAAATGAAATGCTACTTACAATTCTCGCAATACTGTAAATTAAAAAAGGAGAATATATGATGAAAAGACAGTTATTACTAGCAGTGCTTGTTGCATCAATGTTGTTTTCAACAGTAAGCGCATTTGCTGCTGACTTTATCCCTGATAAGGAAGGCTACTACAACGATGTAACATACACAACAAGTGATGTTGCATTGACAAAGGGTTCACTCTATGGCTTTGTAGTTGTAAAGGGAATCGACAAGCAGGTATTGGATTTGAGTGATGATAATCTTAAGAATATCATTTACATCAACCAGGCAGAGTGTACGGATGGCTCAACATTATCATTCGGCACAGTAGGACTAATGGGAGACCTTCCCTCGGCCGATACATTTGAGGGCGGTACTGCATATATCGGCGGTGGCTCACTTGGTACAGCAAAGAAGGTTGGCAACTTTCTTCCCCAGCCAAAGGGCGCAAATATCAAGGGTACAGTTTCTAACCCTGCAATGAAGGGTGATAAGACTGCTACAGTAACAGTCCTGAAGGGTAAAGAGGAGATTGCGTCAAAAACTGGTGTAACGGGAGCTTTTGAGCTTTTAGTTCCTTTCGGCACATACACAGTTACGGTAACTAAGGACACTTGTCTTACATACACATATGAGAATGTGGCAGTTGAGGATGTCGATGTGAGCATAGGTGAGGTTGATATGGACGCGGCAATGGGTGATGCAAAGCCCAACGGTGAAATCAACATCAACGATGTTCAGGTTGTAATTGATGATTATAACCACAAGGGTGCAGAAATCGTGGATAAGAACGCCGATGTTAACGCAAATGGTGAAATCAACATCAACGACCTTGACCAGATTATTTCAAACTACAACAAGAAAAACAGTGATTTAATCATAAAATAACAAGAAAGGAACAGGAGGTAAAATTTTATGAAGAAAGCACTAAAATCATTTTTAATGATAGTACTTTCACTTGCAATGGTGCTTAATACCTGCGGTATGGCTTTGGCCAACACAGCATCAAGCGCCAAGGCAACAGTGAAAATAACAGAAGAGGTAGTAAATGCCGACAAGGGTATTTACAAGCTTGTATTCAGCGGAAAGACAAACGAATCGGGTGAGGGGGTAGGTAT
>JAZOBR010000151.1:0-8709 GCA_045596105.1 Candidatus Ornithomonoglobus sp. | reverse complement strand
AGTGATATTGTAAAAAAGGGCGTTGAAAAAACCCCTCATCGTTCTCTTTTTAAGGCAAGCGGATTGACAGACGAGGAATTATCACGCCCCCTTATAGGCGTGGTTTCATCAAAGAATGAAATTATCCCCGGCCATGTTATGCTTGACAAAATCGCTGAAGCTGTTAAGGCAGGCGTAAGAATAGCAGGCGGTACTCCCCTTGAGTTCCCTGCAATCGGCGTATGTGACGGTATTGCAATGGGGCATAAGGGAATGAAATATTCTTTGGCATCTCGTGAGCTTATCGCAGACTCAATCGAGTCAATGGCTCTTGCTCACGGCTTTGATGCACTTGTACTTATCCCAAACTGCGACAAGATTGTTCCGGGTATGCTCATTGCAGCATCAAGACTTAACATCCCCTCAATCATCGTATCGGGCGGACCTATGCTTTCAATAAACTTCAGCGGCAAGGACCGTGACCTTAACACAGCCTTTGAGGCAGTCGGTGCATTTAAGGCAGGTACAATCGATGAGCAGGGTCTGTTAGACCTTGAAGAGGCGGCTTGTCCTACCTGTGGCTCTTGCTCAGGTATGTTCACCGCAAACTCAATGAACTGTCTGTGCGAGGTATTGGGTATGGCATTGCCCGGCAACGGTACAATCCCCGCAGTATATTCAGAGCGCATAAGACTTGCAAAGACTGCAGGCATGAAGATAATGGAGCTATTGGAGAGAAATATCTGCCCACGAGACATTATTACTCCCGACTCACTTTATAATGCATTAAGAGTTGATATGGCACTCGGTTGCTCAACAAACTCAATGCTTCATCTACCTGCCATTGCATATGAGGCAAAGGCTCCTATATCACTTGAATTTGCAAACGAAATCAGTGAGGAAACCCCGAATTTATGCCACCTTGCTCCTGCAGGCGACCACCACGTTCAGGACCTGTATCACGCAGGTGGCGTAACGGCAGTTATGAACGAGCTATCAAAGGCAAACCTTTTAAAGCTTGACACAATGACAGTTACAGGCAAGACTCAGGGCGAGAATATCAAGGGACACGAAATCAAGGATACAACTGTTATCCGTCCCCTGTCAAATCCCTATTCACAGACAGGCGGTATCGCAGTATTGAAGGGTAACCTTGCGGTAGACGGCTCAGTTGTCAAGAGAAGTGCCGTTGCTCCCGAGATGCTTCAGCACGAGGGTCCTGCAAAGGTTTATGATTCAGAGGACGAGGCAATCGAGGCAATCTATGCCGGTAAGATAGTAGCAGGTGATGTTGTGGTTATACGCTACGAAGGTCCCAAGGGCGGTCCGGGTATGCGTGAGATGCTCTCACCCACATCTGCAATCTGCGGTATGGGACTTGACAAAGAGGTTGCTCTTATCACAGATGGCCGTTTCTCAGGCGCAACAAGAGGTGCGGCAATCGGTCACGTTTCACCCGAGGCGGTTGAGGGCGGTCCTATTGCATTTATTAAGGATGGCGATATAATCGAGATTGATATCACAAAGGGTATTCTCAATGTCAAGGTATCAGACGAAGAGATGGCTGAGCGTAAGGTTGACTGGACTCCCAACGAGCCTAAGATTAAGACGGGTTACTTAAAGCGTTATTCAAAGCTTGTATCATCAGCAATGCAGGGTGCAGTAATGTTGGATGACTAATAAAGAACAGGGGTCGCTAAAGCGACCCTCATTTATTATTAAATTATCCAAACCCCTTGACAAACCCTTTCATCTTTGGTATAATTCTACTTGTGTTTATTGCTGGTGTAGCACAGAGGTAGTGCACTTCATTGGTAATGAAGAGGTCGGCAGTTCGATTCTGCTCACCAGCTCCACACATAAAAATACGGCAAGCATTGCTTGCCGTATTTTTTTTATGAATAAATCAAGATAATAAAGTCTAAGAAGACTTTTCCCTTCTTAAACTCATAATATAGGGAATATGATGCTCGTTATGTTTTGTCGTAATACCTTTCCCTGTAGAATTATTGTGTTTAAATTGTGTTAACAGAGTCTGTAAATATGTAAGGTAGACAATAAGCATTTACTCCCCGTCACATTCCTTAAATTTTTCAAGCTCAGCATCAGTATATTCACCATCTATTGCAAACCAATCAACAAACCTTTTTGCTCGTTTTGACCCAATGTGTCTCAGGTGTGCTGATGTGTATATCAAGACTAATGCTACAATCATAATTGATGCAATGGTTTTTAATGTAAATACCTCCGCAAACCTGAAGTGAAGAAAGAATGTGTTAAACACCTCCGCTTCAAATAAATAGTGCATAAGAATGGCTAAGCCTGTGTAAATAAGTAACGGAATAAGCTGACCAAAATAGTAATCACGCGTTTTCCAGAAATGATAGGAAAAGCGATATGCGTCTATTCCAAATACTGTTAGATACGCAAGAAAGGATATATAAAACAGACCTTCCTTTGATGCTATAGATTCAGATAATGTGATAATTGAAGAGCATAGCACACCCGTAATGATGAGCTTTAATACTCGTAATAAAACCGATATAATCATTGTCGACCCCTTTTTTGTGTTGTTACAAGGTCAGAATTATCTGACCTTGTAGCATCACTTATATGCTGTAAGAATTATAGCTTGTTGGCATAAGAGGTGTATCACCACCCTCACTTCCTCCGGGATTTTGATTTACTCCGCCGGACATTGTGACTACAACCTCCTCGCACTCGAACTCGTATGTGTGTAACTCGGGATTTGTATATGTATTTTTCATAGTATTCACATCCTTTTTATATTATTTGAATAGCTGTGCACCTGTATATGTACCTGATATTCCAAGAATTTCAGTGCCGTTATATACAACAAAAGGTGTGATAGTAAAGCTTACATCACTTGTTGCCCACTCAAGGGGAACTGCAAGGGATGAGTCCATCACATACTTGTTGTTTTCTCCGAATGTTTTGCCTGTGTATACATATTTCTGTGTACCGCCCCAAAACTCAACAGTTTCAAAGACCTCTTCAAGTGTCATAATTCCGCTTTGAGTCTCACCGTTCTTTGTTGCAGTGTACTTAAAACCATAGCTGTCGTATTTTTTTATGTCATCAATACCTGCAAACAATCTGATTCTTGCCATTCTTTCTGTCTGACCGAAAATTGAAATCCTGCTCATTTTGGGAAGAATACCAAGCTTTGAGCTCCATACCACCTCTGTAGCAGGTGACATATCGTAGACATAAGGCTCACCAACTGTAATGAACTCCTTGTTCTGTGCCTTGTCTATATTTTCACTAAGCCCCAGCTCAAGCTTCACCTTAAGATTCGGGTTAGCGGCAAGTATGTCCTCTGAAAGATAAATACCGCAGATGAATTTGCCTACATCCCTACAAATATCTGTATATTTGAAATCAAAGCCAACTGTTGTAATTACGGGATATATCTCGTTGTTTTCGATTATCATACCATCAAGAGGTATTTTAACCCACTTGCCGAAGCTTGGATAATATCCTGCAAGATAACAACCCTTAGCATCAATGCTGTCACCTGACATACCCGTCATTGTGATAAAGAAATCAGTCGTGTAATTTCCAAAGCTATTGGCTGCCGCCTCCTCAGGGGTATCGTTTGCAATGAATTCCATAGCTATCTGTAAATCAAAGGGGGTTGATCCCTCTCCAAGACTGCCATCGTATATATAGTAGCTGTCACCATACTGATATTCGCCCTCACCCTCAGTAATAGTAAGACTGCCAAGATTCTTTACATCTGCATTGGGCAATACTGCAACAGTATAAGCACCATCCTTTTCAATCAATACACAACCCTCGGCAAGTGTGAGGCCGTTTGAAACCTCCTTGGAAATGGTTATATCTCCATTTGCATCAAGGACATTGTTTGTAATACCCCCTGAGCATCTTATTACATTGTTTACTAACCATAAATAGGCATCCTCATCGGTTGAAATTGATGTATATGTACCGCCGTTTAGTGTAATATCCATACAGTCCGCGGAATTTACATAGCCTGTGGGTGTAGGTGCGTATACTCGGATAGGTGTTTTTCCATTCAAGGCACCTTTATTTATTGTTGTGCTAAGCATATCGTAAATACCGTTTGACTGCTGAATGAAAATACATGAATAAGCCGCGTTTATGTCACCTCCATTCATAATAAAGCCTGCGGAAACATCCTTATAGGTATCTGCACTTGAGGATGCCACACGAATTGCATCATCAGATGATATAAGTTTTCCGCCGTTCATTGTGAAGGTTGTAGGCTCTGTGTATGCCGTACCCCATGCATTAGGTCTTACATCGACACAGTATCCGATAGACCAGCTGCCTGTTATTTCGATTGTGCCTGACTCTAGAACAAGGTCACCCTCTACATCAATAGCCCAGCCTGTGGCACTGTTACCTGTTGCAAAGACTATCTTACCGCTTTTATCGGCACTGCTGTCCATAATTTTAAGGTCAGCACCGTAGGAAACCATAAACATATGGGACTGATTTGCATCACACACACCGCTTACGGTCTTTCCTGCAAGGTCAAGTGTTATTGCCTTCCCTGAAATTGTAACAGTTTCATCCAATGCCACATCACCGAGCAACGAAACCTTATCACCGTCCTCAGCATCTGCGATAGCCTTTTTTAAACTATCAAAATAGTTTTTGCTTCCGTCTGGATATTCTACTGTGACTAAAGCATTTTCTTCGCTTACGTTTGACTCCTGAGCCTCAGTGTTTACAACCGATGCTTCAGTGTTTGCACGGGCAACAGGCTCATCATATGCAAATGCAGTAGAACTGATTGTACCCAATAGCATAGTAATTGAAAGCACTGTGCATAGTATTTTCTTAAAACTCATTGAAACTCCTTCTTTCTTATTTGATTTCGCGAAAATTATCGGTTTCGCAACCGAACAGAAGTATTCGTGTGGGTCGTATTCTGTATCCGACCTTATAATAATTTGTCGTTTGTTCACCTCCGAGATGTGTCAAAGGGTAGGATGTCAATCATATTATGCTTTTCTGATGCCAATCCGACAACCCCTCGAAATTAATTTACTTATATAATTAAACAACAAGGTTGTATAATTATCCTTTTTCAAAAATGTATCCTTGCTTAATACATTTATTTTCCCAACGGCAAACAGCCCTTTTTTTCGAACCCATCTGTGTACTCCCCACCACGCAGATAGCACAGTATTTTGTTTTTTGCAACACTGTTCTCCTTCTCAGGTGGTGCGTCCATAAGATACATCAACAGATTGTTCCATTCTTCAATGGTTGCGAGATCGCTTGGAACTCTTTGCTCAATAGAACGTGCAAGCCATTTCTTTCTTTTAGGTGCCAGATTCTTAAGCTGTTCCGGGCTTTCGCATTTTGTTATAGTTAATATTGCATCAATAAGCTCCATTGTTTTTCTCCTCCCTTGAATTTTTTTATTTTTGATTTTCGCTTTCCAATATGCTCACGATTCTGTTATAAAGATTTTCGAGAAGCGTTTGAGTTTTATCCCTATCGTCCCATATTGCGTAATCAATCACAAAGGAAATAATCGAGTATATAAAGATTTCAGCCTGAACATAGGTACAATGGAATATTAAAATCAGCTTTTCTGCATATTTGGCATACCAGAGCCTAAAATCCTTTGATTTATCCCGCATACGCTTTCCAAAAACGGGGCTTGTGGTAATCTGAATTGCAAGCCGAAGCTCGCATTTGTATTTTTCGACCTCGTCTAAGAGTGTATCAAAATATTGCCTGACATTATCGGTATGATTTGTAGTGTACTCCAAAAGAGCATCCACAACATTTGACATCCCATATTTGCCTGCACTTATCCATATATCGTCCTTGTTTTCGAACCAATGATAAAGACTGCTTTGGGCAAGATGTGTTTCTCTGCAAAGCTCACCCACAGAAGCTTCGGAAAGTCCCTTTCTCATCATATATTGCCAGGTTATCTGTATTATTTCCTGCTTTCGGTTATAGGCATCCGCTTCATCCATATTTAATTCCTTTCTGCTTACTTATGAGCATCAATACCTTATTTGGGTAATGTTCGTTACAAAGCCTGTCAAAAAAAAAGGCTTTCAACATAATTGAAATTATGTTGAAAGCAACGAAGGATTCATACCAAAATACAAGTGATTCAAATCAAAATAGCCACCCTAATTCACAATACAGACGCAGCTATTAGACCGGGGAATGTTAAAAATGTTCAACCGGTCTATTTCTGTATGTCTGTTTTTTTACAAAATGACGTTTTTTTATAAAATAACAATAAATCATTGACAATCATCCCCATAAATGTTATACTATGTAAGCGGAACAAACTATGTTCACTGAATATTTCCCACATAATTTCAATTATGTGGTTTTTTATTTTTATGAATAACAAAGCTGTGGGGGACTCAGAGCAATTTAAATGCCTTTGTATATTGTGTCTATAGCCGTAAAAGTCCTAATTTTTGAATCTGTCTGCGGTGAATATCACCCGTTTCCATAGTGTATATGCGGGTGGTGTTGACACTTGAGTGTCCAAGTATATCAGCAAGCCTTACAATATCCTTTTGCAGGTTGTAATAAGTGCGGGCAAACAGATGTCGAAGGTTGTGCGGAAAAACCTTTTCCTTTGAAACTCCTGCATCCTTGCAGAGTGCCTTCATCATTTTCCATATCGCACTTCTGTCAAGCGGCTTACCTCTTTTTGTGATAAAGACGGGACCGCTTTTTATTTTTTGTTCTTTTGCGTATGCAAGAAGCATTTTACAAAGCTCCTTTGGGAGTAGTACAACACGCATTTTCCCTTTACAGTTTATGCTTGCTTTTGCCAATGAGAGACTTTCAACTGTAATGAAGGGTAGTTCCGATACCCTTATACCGCTTGAGCAAATTGTCTGCATCAAATAGTATAGCCGAAAGTTCCTCCGTAATTTTGCAGTGTCAAGAAGCCTTTTGTATTCTGCCCTTGAAATCTCCTTTTCCCGTCTTGCAAAAATCTGTTTTTGAATTTTTAATGTTTTTACCTTTAATTCATACCAATGATTAAAGTCAAAAAAACTGTTAAGAGAAGATAAAACGGAATTGACCGATGCAGGAGCATAATTTCTTATCAAATGCTCCTTATATGAAAGCACCGTCTTTTTGTCTATTCCATTCCCCGAAAGCCAAGAAAAAAATGTTGTAACGTCGCGGATATACTTTTGACAGGTCGCTGTTGCTTTTTCCTCGTCAATCAGGTGACACCTGAAATCCCCAAGAAGCTCTTGAGTTATAATCCTTGTATTCGTCATATTAAAACGACTTCCTTTCTGTAGTTTTACTATTATTTTACCACAAAATCCACAATGTTACACAGAACTCACATAATTAAACACAAAAATAAGGCAAGCATTGCTTGCCGTATTTTTTATTTCCCAATTATTTCATCACACAATGGTTCTAATACGTTGATATCCTTCATAACAGAACGGATAGTAACCATATTGTCGCATATAGTGATGTTCTTCATTCCCTCAAGCATACCGCGGATTGTACGGCCTGCCGATGGTGCCCATGAGCCATTTTCGATAATGCCCACAACCCTGTTCTGATAACCCTTCATCTGCAAATGCGAAAGGAAATCGTACATGGGCGGAAATACGCTTCCATCATATGAGGATGCGGCTAATATCACCTTTGAATACTTGAATGCATCCTCTACGCACTCAGCCATATCCTCTCTTGACAAGTCAGCTACAGATACTCTTTCTACGCCCTTTTTCCTTAGCATCTCGGCACACCTTTCTGCCGCTGCCTTTGTGTTTCCGTGGATTGATGCGTATGCTATAAACACACCATCCACCTCAGGCTTATAGCTTGACCATATATCATATAGTCCAAGGTAATAGCTAAGATTATCCTTCAAAATCGGTCCATGCAATGGGCAAATTGCGTTGACCTCAACCCCTGCAAGCTTCTTTAACACCGCCTGCACCTGAAGGCCGTATTTGCCAACGATATTGAAGTAATAACGTCTTGCCTCACAAGTCCAATCTTCAGCGCAATCAAGAGCACCAAACTTACCAAAGGCATCCGCTGCAAACAATATCTTCTCACTTGATTCATAGGATAACATAACCTCAGGCCAATGAACCATAGGTGCAAACACGAACTTTAATGTGTGACAACCTAAGGAAAGCTCCTCCCCTTCTGCCACTACCACCTTTCTCGACTCTATATCAAAATCAAAGAACTGTGCTATCATACCAAAGGTCTTGGCATTTCCCACAAGCTTTATATCGGGATATTTGTTGACCACCCTATCAATGCAGGATGCATGGTCAGGTTCCATATGCTGAACAACCAGATATTCGGGAGTCTTGCCGTCAAGAGCTACCTCAAGCTTCTGCATCCATTCATCACACTTACGCTTGTCCACAGTATCCATAATAGTAATCTTTTCATCCATAATAAGATATGAATTATAGGATATGCCATTGGGTACAATATACTGACTTTCAAAAAGGTCAATGTCGTGGTCATCAACGCCGATGTATTTTATTGAATCTGTTACGAAAGTATCCATATTTTTAATTCCTCTATCAATATTATATATATATCTATTGTATCACTATTATGGCTTTTCTGTCAATAAAAAAATCCCCCATCGGGGGATTTTTATTATAAAGTGTTAATAATTGCTCTTACTGTGTCCTCTTCTACATTTGTCGCAAAGACATCGTAGTA
>JAZOBR010000150.1:0-7838 GCA_045596105.1 Candidatus Ornithomonoglobus sp. | reverse complement strand
AGACCTTGACGGAACTTTGTTAAGGAATGATAAATCAATATCTGAGGAGAACCTTCGTGCTATAGAATATTTCAAGACAAATGGTGGGTTATTTACCTTTATAACAGGCAGGCCTCATTTTGTTGCAGATGATATTTATTCTAAGGTTATGCCTAATCTGGCAGTAGGTTGTCTTAATGGCGGCGGTGTGTACGATTTTGCTGAAAATAAGTATTTATGGATGCAACCTATATCTTCTAAAGTATCTTTGCTATTACATGAGGTTCACGAAAAAATGCCTGATATAGGATATTTTATCAGTAGTGCGAACAAGATATATTTCCCTCGGGATAATGAAACTATGGCAGATTTTCGCGAAACATTAGGTATAGAGTATATTCAAAAAGAATATGAGGAAATATCCGAGCCTGTTGCTAAGATTGTTCTTGGACATTACAATGAAAATCGAATTAATGAGCTTGTGGAGTTATTGACTGCCCATCCTTATGCAGAGGAATTCACCTTTACCCGTTCTGAACAAATCTTTTATGAAATTCTACCCTTGGGTATATCAAAGGCAATAGCGTTTAATAAAATCGTAGAGATATATAATATTGACAGAAG
Source organism: Candidatus Ornithomonoglobus sp. (assembly GCA_045596105.1). Classification (GTDB taxonomy): domain Bacteria; phylum Bacillota; class Clostridia; order UBA1381; family UBA1381; genus Ornithomonoglobus. Next base: position 7,235 of record JAZOBR010000150.1, on the reverse strand, counting down.
CAAAACTATTGCAATAGGTGACTATGATAACGATATTGAGATGATTAAAATGGCAAGATTGGGCGTTGCGGTTGAGAATGCCATCGATAATGCAAAGAGGGCGGCGGATGTTGTAACGGTTTCAAATGAGGACAATGCCATTGCAAAGCTTATTTATGATATAGAAAACGGGATAATTAAACTATAAGGGGAGAAAACAAATGACATCAGAGAAAATTATGCAGATAGCTTTTTAACAGGGTAGAATAGTCTATCATAAGCGATATGGAATGCATTTTTTTTCACACCACGATTGGAAGAACCAGATGGAGCATATTAAACTTCATTTGAATGATGAAGTTTAAAAAAAAGGAGAGGTAAAGATGAAAATTGGAGCACAGTTTTTCACATTAAGAGAGTCATGCAAGAATTTAGAGGATTTTGCAGAGACATTAAAGAAGGTAAGAGACATTGGCTACCGTTATGTACAGATTTCAGGTACTTGTGCCTATGAGGCGGAATGGTTGGCAAACGAGCTTAAAAAGAATGATTTGAAGTGTGTACTGACACATACTCCTCCTGCACAAATGTCAGAGGATATCAGTAAGGTAATTGAAAATCATAATATTCTTGATTGTGAGTATGTAGGACTTGGTATGCATATGTTTGAGGATGGCAGAGAGCAGGAGTGCTTTGATGAGATGGTAGCTCTTTATAAGTCTGTTACAAAGGCGCTTAAGGATGGTGGCAAATACTTTATGTATCACAACCATGCTTTTGAATTTAAAAAGCTTGGTGACAAGCTGATAATCGAGCGTATCGCAGAGGCATTTGATAAGGACGAGCTGGGCTTTACTCTTGATAGCTATTGGGTACAGGTAGGCGGCGGTGACCCTGCTGATTGGATTAAAAAGCTTTCGGGAAGAGTTACTTGTATCCACCTGAAGGATTACGCTTATGGGCCGAAAATGGCAGTTGTGGGTGAAGGAAACATTAACTTTGACCGCATTTTCAAGGAAGCAGAAGCGGCAGGTACAGAGTATATGCTGGTTGAGCAGGACGATTGTAACGGAGAGGACCCCTTTGAGTGCCTGAGACGCAGCTATAATAATTTGAAGGCATGGGGCTTTGAATAATTACTTTTACGGAGAAAATATGAAGAATAAGAAACTAATTAGCAGGTTTTTGTCTTACTTGAAAAAATACAAGGGGTTAATGTGTCTTGATTTGTTGTGCGCATCCCTTACAACCATGTGTGAATTGATTTTTCCACTAATAGTAAGACAGATAACGGATTTTGCACTTTCAAGCCCTGAGAGCCTTACAATAAGGTTTGTTGTAAGCTGTGGCTTCTGGTATTTGATATTGCGAATAATTGATACCGGTGCAAACTATTATATGGCAAATACAGGCCATATAATGGGTGCAAAGATAGAAACGGATATGCGTCGTGATTTGTTTAATCATTTACAGACTTTGTCATATTCGTTCTTTCAGGATACAAAGGTGGGACAACTGATGTCCCGAATAACCTCGGATTTGTTTGATATAACCGAGTTTGCACATCATGCACCTGAAGAGATTTTTATTGTCGGGCTTAAAATTATAATTTCATTTGTTATATTGTTTAAAATAAGTCCATTATTGACCCTGATAGTGTTTGCGGTAATTCCTATAATGGTATTTTTCTCCTTCCGTCACAGAAAGGCAATGAGAAAATCATTTAAGGCACAGCGTCACCAGATAGGTGAGCTTAATGCAGAGATAGAGGACACTCTTTTAGGAATAAGGGTTGTAAAATCCTTTGCCAATGAGGAAATTGAGTCGGAAAAATTTGAAAAAGGCAATATTAAATTTCTTGAAATTAAGAAGGAAGCCTATAAGCATATGGCAAGATTCCAATGTACAACACGCTTTTTTGATGGATTGATGTACATAACTGTAGTTATTGCAGGCGGAATATTTATGATAAAGGGTGTTATTAACCCTGCAGACCTTGTGGCGTACCTTTTGTATGTATCGACTCTTTTAGTTTCTGTTAAGACAATAATTAACTTTATGGAGCAGTTCGAGAGAGCAATAACAGGTATTGAAAGATTCTCTGAAATTATGGAAACCCAGCCTGACATTCAGGATAAAGAGGATACAGAGGATATAGAAAGCCTTGAGGGAAATATTGAATTTAAGGATGTGAGCTTTGGCTACGGTGAGGGACGAGATACTATCCTGTATAAATTCAATTTTAAAATCAATGCAGGTGAGAATGTTGCACTTGTGGGACCCTCAGGCGGAGGAAAAACCACAGTATGTAGCCTGATACCAAGATTCTATGATGCTGAATCGGGTGAGATTCTAATCGATGGCATAAACATTCAGGATATTAGGGTTAAGCAGTTAAGAAAGAATATAGGTATAGTTCAACAGGATGTATATCTTTTCTCAGGCACTGTTTATGATAATATTGCTTATGGTAAGCCTGGATGCACTCGTGAAGAGGTAGTAGAGGCTGCACGCTTAGCGTGTGCTGAGGAATTTATTGATTCACTGCCTGATAAGTATGATACATATGTAGGTGAACGTGGCGTCAAGCTTTCCGGGGGACAAAAGCAGAGGATTTCCATTGCCAGAGTATTTTTGAAGAATCCGCCTATATTAATCCTTGATGAGGCAACCTCGGCTCTTGATAATGAGAGTGAGAAGGTAGTTCAGGAGTCTCTTGATTCTTTGTCGAAGGGCAGAACTGTTCTTACCATTGCACATCGTCTGACAACAATTAAGGATGCAGATAACATTGTTGTTTTAACCAACGATGGTATTGTGGAGAGGGGTACTCATGATGAACTGATTGCAATGAATGGATTATATAAAAGAATGTACAGAAATTAACCGGAAAACGGAGACCAAATGGTGCTCCGTTTTATTTTGGGGTTGAACAATTTTTTTGTATGTGGTATAATTAGGGTGCAAAAAAACAGATAAGTAAATGGTTAATAAGTAACGAGGGAACTGAGCAATGATAGAATTTGGAATGGTATTCGGTAAATCGGGAAACAGTGCGGTTGACAGACTTTGCATAACCGATATAATCATAACAAAATCGAAAAACAAGGCAAAGCTGTTAGTTGCATCCGAGATTAGTGAGATACTAAAAAAGATTGCTTATCAACAGATAAAAAAGACCCTTGGTGATACACAGGTGGAAATTGAGATTGACCCTAAGTATCAGCGTGAAAAGCATAATGTTATGATATATACAACACAAAGGAGTGAACAGACTCAATCAGGGCCTCTTAAGATTGGCCACGCATCTGCCGACACTATGCTTTTTGGTCGAAAAATTGTTAATGAGGACATAATGGCAATCTCATCAATAAATGACGGTACGGGAAGGGTAGCCATCTCGGGCCTTGTTTTTGATGCGGATGAACGAGAAATAACAACAAAAAATGGCAAGGAGATGCACATTGTCACTCTGGATATTGCCGATGTAACAGGAGCAATAACAGTAAAGGTATTTGTTAATAAGGGAGAGAATGACGAGAAGTTTAATAATTTATTTCCTCCAATCAAGAAATCTCTTAAATCGGGCGGAATTCATCTTGTGTGCCGAGGTGTTGCGAAATATGATGATTACGCCAAGGAAACGGTTCTTATGGCAAATGATATTGCTATGATTCAATCACCGCCTGTAAGACAGGATAATGCTGAGAAAAAGCGTGTAGAGCTTCATATGCATACTCAGATGTCGCAGATGGATGCAGTATCCTCTGCCAAGGAGCTGATTGATAGAGCAATTTATTGGGGACACAATGCAATAGCCCTGACTGATCATGGTGTTGTTCAGGCATACCCCGATGCTATGCACGCCTCCGATAATAATAAAAAAATCAAGGTCCTTTACGGAGTGGAGGGCTATCTTGTTGATGATACAAATCAGATTACCTATGGAATTACTGACCAGACCATTGACTCTACCTTTGTTGTGTTTGACATTGAGTCCACAAGCCTGTACAAGGAAGAGGGTAAGATTATAGAGATTGGTGCCGTAAAAATCAAAAACGGTGAAATCTGTGACAGATGGTCGTCCTTTGTGAATCCAGAATGTAAGATAAGCAGGAAAACTACAGAGTTGACAGGCATTACCACCTCTATGGTACGGGATGCAAAGCTTTTCTCGGAGCAGATAGACGATTTTATTCAATTCTGTGAAGGTTCTGTTCTGGTTGCTCATAATGCGAATTTTGATATGGGCTACATGAAAGAGGAAGCGAAAAGATGCGGTAAGACATTTGATTTTCCGTACTTTGATACAGTGGTAATTGCAAGATGTATGTTCAAGGATTTACCTAACTACAGGCTTGATACATTGTGTAAGCATCTTAATGTTATATTAGCACACCATCATCGTGCGGTAGACGATGCAGAGGCGACTGCACAGGTATTTTGCAAAATACTTCATTTACTGAAAAAAGAAAGAAAAATCGAACTGAAGGATTTTAATAATCAGTTTGACATACGTTCGGCATCAATGAAAAATAAAGCATTTCATATTATCCTGCTTGCAAAAAATATTCAGGGAATAAGAAATATATATGAGATGGTATCGCAGTCGCACCTCAAATATTTTCATCGTACGCCGAGAATTCCGAAATCGCTCTTAATAGAAAAGAGAGAGGGTATAATTATTGGCTCAGCCTGTGAAGCAGGAGAGCTGGTAACTGCAATAGTAGAGGGTGCAACAGAGGAAAGACTTTGCGAGATTGCAGAATTTTATGATTATCTTGAAATTCAACCTATTGGCAATAATGCATATATGAAGGAAAGTGAAAAGCATCCAAACATTGAAACTGATGATGACCTTCGTGACATAAATCGCAGAGTTGTTGAGATTGGTGATAAGCTTGGTAAGAAAACCTGTGCAACCTGTGATGTTCATTTTAAGGACAAAGAGGGTGCGGAGTATCGTAAAATACTGATGCACTATAAGGGCTTTAAGGATGCGGATAATCAGGCACCCTTGTATATGCGGACAACCAATGAGATGCTTGAAGAATTTCGCTACCTTGGTGAGGAAAAGGCATATGAGGTTGTTGTTACAAATACAAATTACATTGCGGACCTGATTGAGGATGTAAGACCTATTCCTGATAAAAAGTGTCCTCCTGTTGTTGATGGCTCGGAGGAGGGTATTAAAAACGACTCTATTCGTAGGGCGGAGGAGATATACGGCTCACCCTTACCTGAGCTTGTACAGAAACGATTGGATAAGGAACTCAATTCAATCATAACAAATGGCTTTTCAGTTATGTACAGAATAGCACAGGAGCTTGTGAGAAAGTCAAATCAGGATGGATATTTGGTAGGCTCACGAGGGTCTGTTGGATCATCCTTTGTTGCGTATTTGTCAGACATAACCGAGGTTAACTCATTAATTGCACACTATATCTGTCCTAACTGTAAGAATGTCGAGTTTATGCCAAGTGACATTGGTATGTCAGGCTGTGATATGGAAGGTAAGATTTGCCCTAAGTGTGGTACACAGTATAAGAAGGATGGCCACGATATTCCTTTTGAGACCTTCCTGGGCTTTAAGGGCAACAAGGAGCCTGATATTGACCTTAATTTCTCCGGTGATTATCAGGGTACAATTCATAAATATACAGAGACCTTTTTTGGTGAGGGATTCGTATTCAGAGCCGGTACAATTGGTACGGTTGCCGAAAAAACGGCATTTGGCTATGTTAAGAAGTATTGTGAGGACAAGGGTATCACAATGCGTAATGCCGAGATGAAGCGTCTTGCAAAGGGATGTGAGGGTGTTAAGCGTACCTCAGGACAGCATCCCGGCGGTATTATTGTTGTGCCATATACAAATAATATCCATGAATTTTGTCCTGTACAGCATCCTGCAGACGATGTTCATTCAACTATATTTACAACACATTTCGACTATCATTCAATTGACAGTAACCTGTTAAAACTTGACGAACTTGGTCACGATGACCCCACTGTAATAAGAATGCTTGAGGATTTGACAGGAATTGATGCAAAAACTATTCCCTTGGACGATAAGGAGACCCTTAGCCTGTTCACATCAAATGATGCATTGAAGATTCAGGAGGGAAAGGACATCGGCACGCATCTCGGTACTTACGGAATACCTGAATTCGGTACTAAATTCGTAAGACAGATGCTAAACGATACAAAGCCGACAACCTTCTCTGAGCTTGTGAGAATTTCAGGCTTGTCCCATGGTACTGACGTGTGGCTGGGTAATGCTCAGGAATATATCAGAGGCGGATTCTGTGACTTGTCCCACGCTATCTGTACCCGAGATGATATTATGATTTACCTGATTGCTGCCGGACTTGAGGAGGAGCAATCCTTCACCATAATGGAAAAGGTCAGAAAGGGTAAGGGATTATCGCCCGATGACGAGGCATCAATGCGTGAGCATAATGTCCCCGATTGGTATATTGATTCTTGCAATAAGATTAAGTATATGTTCCCGAAGGCCCACGCGGTGGCGTATGTTACAATGGCGTTCAGGGTTGCGTGGTTTAAGGTGCATTACCCTGAGGCTTATTATGCAGCATATTTTACTGTGCGAGCTGATGATTTTGATACATCTACCATGGCGATGGGAGAGAGTGTTGCCCGTGCGGCATTAAATGATATTAATGAACGTAAAAAGGATGGTACTGCGTCTCCTAAGGAGGATAACCTTATTCCCATTCTTGAGCTATGTATAGAAATGTACTGCAGAGGCTATAAGTTTACGAAGGTAGATTTATACAAATCCCATGCAACCAACTTTGAAATTACTGAGGATGGCTTATTGCCGCCCCTTAATGGTTTACCCGGGCTTGGTGAGAATGCCGCTAAGGCAATCACCGCTGAGCGTGATAAGGGTGAATTTAAGAACGTTGAGGATTTAAGACTAAGAACAGGTGCTACAAAGAGTGTACTTGAAATATTAGAGGCAAATGGTTGCTTTGAGGGTATGAGTGAAAGTAATCAGGTTAGTTTAATGGAGATGTTCTAAAACCCTTGACATACCATTGGTTTAATGGTAAAATATAGTGGATATTATAAAATTCAGTTAAGTGAATTTATATAAGAAAGGTGATAAGATAAATGCAGGAAAATGTTTTTGACGTCTTAAAGGAGAGAGGACTGATTGCACAGTGTACTCACGAGGACGAAATAAGGGAATTATTGAGTAAAGAAAAGGTTACCTTCTATATCGGCTTTGA
>JAZOBR010000149.1:0-10113 GCA_045596105.1 Candidatus Ornithomonoglobus sp. | reverse complement strand
TATAGAAAGATATAAGCCTGAGGAGGCGTAGAAAATGTCAGAGGTTTACGGAGAGAAGCCGAAAATACTTAGCAGGGAATGGTGGCCTTATTTCTGGATGTATTATAAGTGGCACACCATTATTGTTTTTGCTGCTGTAATAATCCTTGGGGGGACTATCTACCAGAGGGCAACAGATACAAAGTATGACCTTGAGGTTATGTATCTTACAGATAGGAAAACCATAGAATCTCAAAAGGAACAGGAGCTTGCCAGGGAAATAGAGGAGCTATGCCAGGACAGTACAGGTGATGGTGAGGTTAAGGTGTATGTTACACAGATTATCCTTGCAGGAACAACGGGGCAGGTGGGCTATGATGCAAACCTTATAACAAAGCATGATTTGGAGATGGGTGCGGAGACAATGTATCTTTGCATATATGATACTCCGAACTTTGAACGCGTTAAAAACCGCACAGGCTTTAGTGAGGCATATCTTCCCATCGATAAGTGGTACAAGGGCAACAGCGAGGATTTGTTGTCCGACAATGGGATTGCCTATGGTGTGAGCCTTAAGGACAGCCCGATACTAAATGAGTGCAACATATCAGATAAGGGGTTATATGTATTTGTGAAAAATGATACTATAGATGCTCATAACAACGATATAGCAAGGCAAAATGCAATAGAGGTTGCAAACAAATTGATAAAGTGAGGTGATACCGCGTGACGGTGTCCCATATAGATGAGGAACGCGAGCTGTTTATGCAGTACATGGCTACAGGGGATGTAGCCATACGAGAAAAAATAGTTGAAAAATATGTATATGTTGCGGAGATTATCGCAAAGAAGTTTACAAAGAATAACCGCCTTTACAATAATGGCATCGACTATGATGACGTGTACCAGGTGGCGTGTCTGGGATTGATTTATGCGGCAGACCGCTTTGACGTGGAAAAGGGTGTCAAGTTCGTATCCTTTGCCACTCCTACCATTGTTGGTGAGGTACGCAGATATTTCAGAGACAAAGGATTTTTTATGAAGGTGCCGAGCCGTCTTTACGAGATATTCCGTAAGGCAGAGAGGATAAAGCGTACTGAGGGGATTTCGCAAACCTCTGAGGTTGCGAGAATCCTGGGCGTGGACGAAAAAACCATTCGGGAGGCATATAAGACAGGTGATGCGGCGTTCGTTAAATCAATTGAGCGTGAGCTTATAGGTGACGATGAATCAATTGCCCTGATTGATACCTTGGGCAAGGAGGACAAAAGCTTTCTTGTAATTGAGAATGCTGATTTTATTGAATATTGCAGAAAACAGCTTACAGAGGAAGAGCAGAGATTTGTTGAGCTTCGATACTATCAGGAAAAGTGTCAACGAGAAATCGGTGACATAATGGGTATGGGGCAGATGCAGGTTTCCCGATTTGAAAAGAAGGTTTTGAAAAAGCTTAGAGATGTTTATTTCGGAGACTAAAAAAGAGTGTTTTTAAACACTCTTTTTTTGATTCAGGGAAATAACCGAAATTTCGGGACGATTGAAAATTCGCGGAATAATCATAGGATTGCCGATGCCTCGGTTTACAATCATATCTGTATCACCATTTTTGTAATGTCCTGCAAAATATTTCGGGAAAAGCATTTTGCCGCTGCCCCAGGAGGATTTTGGCGCACACACACCACGACCGCCCGGAAGCCTTACCTGACCTCCGTGCATATGCCCTGAAATGATTAAGTCGAAGCCCTTGCCAAGGATTGTATCCATATGATTTGCACGATGGAAAAGGCATATATGGTAATTATCTGTATCAGGCAGCTTGGCAACTGATTTAAGAATATTTCTTTCAATCATCGAATTATCCTCTGAGAATGGGTCGGCAATGCCTGATAGTGTAATTTTACTGTCACCATTCTTCAGGGTGATTGATGTATCATCGAGGGTGGTAACACCTGTGCGTGATAAATCCGCCATAAACCTGCTAAAATCGGGACGGCGTACATCGTGGTTGCCTGTAATAAAGTACACTGGGCAAAGCTTTGTAAGTCTCTCGCAAATCCTGATGGCATTATCGTAAGTGCCTCTGTCATGGACAAGGTCACCTGTTATAACGATAATATCAGGGTTTTCGTTTGTGATTTCGTTTATAAGCCCGGGTACTGCAGCATTGTGTAAATCCGAAATTTGCACAATGCGGAATGAATCGAAGCCCGGGGGTATTTTCTTATGTGAAACTGTATAATGAGTTGTTTCTAATCTGTCGTCAAGGCCCTTTAGTGCAACAAGTGCTGCACCACCAAGAAGGGTCCCTTTTACGGCTGTGGAAAACTTCATCTTGGAACCTCCCTAATTCTTTATAATAATAGTATACCACTGATTGATGATAAATACAAATATTTTTTTGCTTATACTTGAAATATTGACACAGAAATGATATAATATACAATTAGATATGTGTGTATTTTTGATGGGAGATACCAATTATGGCAACAGAGAGAATTACCAGAGAGCAGTGGCAGGAATCTGAAAAGTACATTGCTTTGATTAAGGAATTAAACGAAAAATTTTATATAGAAAACGGCAGAAAACGCCTGGCGCATACCGAGACCTATGGTTGTCAGCAGAATGTAAATGACACCGAGAGAATACGCGGTATACTTTCCCTTGCAGGCTTTGATTTTACAGAGGATGCAAAGGAAGCGGATTTGGTTATCTACAACACCTGTGCAGTGCGTGAGAATGCAGAGCAGAGGGTTTTTGGCAGACTTGGAATCCTTAAGCATATTAAGGAATCTCGCACCGATATGATTGTGGGTATCTGCGGATGTATGATTCAGCAGAAGCATATAACAGAAAAAATCAAGAAGATACATAGCCACGTTAATCTGATTTTCGGAACTCACACCCTATGGCGCATGAGTGAGCTTTTATATAAAGCTATGACGGAGAAAAAGAGAGTGTGTGACATTACGGATTGTGACGGAAGCATATGTGAGTATACCCCCATACTTCGTGACAAGTCCGAAAAGGCGTGGGTATCTATAATGTATGGTTGCAACAATTTCTGCACATACTGCATAGTGCCTTATGTAAGAGGCAGAGAGCGTAGCCGTTATCCCGAGGACATAATTGCGGAAATAAAAGGCTTGGTGGCAAACGGCACAACGGAAATTTCCTTGCTTGGACAGAATGTAAATTCCTACGGCAAGGATTTGGATGTGGATGTTGATTTTGCAGATTTGATAAGGATGGTAAATGAAATTGAGGGAGTAAGGCGTATCAGGTTTATGACCTCTCACCCGAAGGATATTTCCGATAAGCTTATCTGCACTATGCGTGATTGCCACAAGGTATGCAAGCAGTTGCATTTACCCTTGCAGTGTGGCTCGGACAAGGTACTTAAGGATATGAACCGCCATTACACAAAGGCACAGTATCTTGAAATAGTGGACAAGCTCAAAAGAGAGATGCCCGAAATCACACTTACAACGGATATTATCGTAGGCTTCCCCACAGAAACCACAGAGGATTTCAAGGAAACCTTAGAGGTTTTGGATTACGTTCGTTATGACAGTATTTTCTCGTTTATTTATTCACGCCGAGAGGGAACACCTGCGGCAAAGATGGATTTTGTATTAACCGATGAGGAAATCCATAAAAACTTTGACGAGCTTTTGGAACTTCAGAACAGAATTTGCTACGAGAAAAATCTTGAGTATCAGGACAGAATTGAAGAGGTGTTGGTTGATGGTGAATCCCATACTTCCGATGATATATTAAGTGGCAGAACAGATGGCGGAAAGCTTGTTAATTTTAAAGGACCAAAAAGTCTTACAGGACAGTATGTAAAGGTTAAAATAACAAACCCCAAGCAGTTTAGCCTGGAGGGAGAAATAGTAGAATAAGAGAGGAACAGGACAATGACAATTTTTGAAAAGACACGCGAGTTGGGACAGATGATTCAGGAAAGCGAGCAGATGAAGGCTTACAAGCTTGCAGAGGATGCACAGAAGAACGATGAAAAGACACAGGAATATATGAATGAGTTTAATCTTAATCGTTTAAATCTTGCTCGTGACATGGAGAACGGCAAAATCAGTCGTGAGGATGCCATTGCGGCAAATGATAAGGCATTTGAGGAGCTTTGCGAGAAGGCACCCCTTATAAAGGAGTTTATTGATGCAAAGAACAACTTTGATTCAATGATTAACCAGATTAACACAATAATCAATTTCTATATAACAGGGTCAACAGGTGATTGTACACACGATTGTAGTACTTGCGGAGGCTGTCATTGATACCACAGAGTGGAAAGGATAAAATAAATGGCTGAAAAATTATCACCTATGATGGAGCATTATCTTGAGGTGAAGAAGGAATATAACGACTGTGTTGTGTTTTACCGTCTCGGTGACTTTTACGAAATGTTCTTTGACGATGCCGTAACGGTGTCAAGAGAGCTTGAATTAACACTTACAGGTCGTGATTGCGGACTTGGTGAGCGTGCACCTATGTGCGGTGTACCCTTCCATAGTGCAGATATATACATATCAAGACTTATTGCCGCAGGGTATAAGGTTGCAATATGTGAGCAGGGGGAGGACCCAAGGCAAGCAAAGGGAATGGTTGCCCGTGAGGTTGTAAGGATTATAACACCCGGCACAACCGTCAGTGAAACAATCCTTGACGAGGGTAGCAATAACTACCTTGTTGTGTTATGTCAGGATGGTGACAATGTAGGACTTGCGGCGGCGGAAATCTCTACAGGTGAGATGCTTGCAACACAGTTTGGCACATGGCACTCAGTAATTGACGAGCTATCGAGCTATTCACCAAAGGAGATTATAATAAACGGCACCTTTGATGAAAAGCTAAAAACGAATATTGAATATAGTATAAGAGTCAAATGCTCAAAGAAGGAGGATATGTTTGTGGATAACTCAAGTGAGGTTATCTATGAGCAGTTCAAGAAGACTCCCGATGAACTTGGACTTATTACAAAGGAATGTGCTCAGCGTGCTATTGCGGCGGCATTAAACTATGTCAAGTATGCGAGAAAGACAAGCATTGAATACATAAATAAGATTAATATTTATCGTGCAGAAAGCTATATGGAGCTTGATTTTGCCACACGTCGCAATCTTGAGTTGACTGAGACTATGCGTGACAAGGCAAAGCGTGGCACACTTTTCTGGGTGCTTGACAAGACAAGGACTGCCATGGGCAGACGCAGACTAAAGCGTTGGATTGAGCGTCCCTTGATTGATACAAGAGACATTAATGCACGGCTGCTTTCTGTTAAGGAATTGGTAAACGATGTAATGCTTCGCGACGAATTGGCAGAGACACTTTCGAGGACCTATGATATTTCCCGTATCATAAGCCGAATTGCATTGCGTACAGTTACTCCAAAGGATATGGTTTCCTTAAAGCAGACATTAAAGCAGTTACCGAAGCTTGAATATCTGTTGTCGGGACTGAAGTCACCGCTATTGAGTGCTTTGTATAGGAGATTTGACCTGTTAGATGATATTTGCAATTTGATTGAAAGTGCCATTGATGAGGAAAAGTCAACTGCAACTATTAGGGACGGCGGTATGATAAAGGCGGGCTTTAATGCGGAGGTTGACCGCCTTCGTGACGCCAAAAGTCACGGTACGGCATGGCTTGATGAATTATTGGAGGAGGAGCGTGAGAGAACGGGCATAACCAAGCTAAAGAAAGGTTATAATCGTGTCTTTGGCTACTATCTTGAGGTTACAAATTCCTATAAGGAGCTTGTGCCTGAGGACTACATAAGAAAGCAGACTCTTACTAATGCGGAAAGATATGTAACACCGAAACTAAAGGAAATTGAAAACACAATTCTTGGTGCAGACGAGCGTTTGAAGGCGTTGGAGATAGAGCTGTTTTCAGCTCTACGCGACACACTGGAGGGAGAGCTTGAGAGACTGAAGAATGCGGCAGAAATCATTTCTGTTACGGATGTATTGTGTTCTCTTGCAACGGTGGCATACAAGAACAACTTTTGTATGCCCGATGTTTCCGAAGATAAGAAGATTGAGATTAAAGAGGGAAGACATCCCGTTGTTGAAAAGCTTTCAACAGATACAATATTTGTACCAAACGATACAGAACTAAACAATGACGATTCAAGGCTTATTATCCTTACAGGCCCCAATATGGCAGGTAAGTCAACCTATATGCGACAGACTGCCATAATCACACTTATGGCACAGATTGGAAGCTTCGTTCCTGCAAAGGCGGCACATATCGGTGTTGTGGACAGGATATTCACGCGTGTGGGTGCATCGGACGATATTGCGTCGGGACAGAGTACCTTTATGCTTGAGATGACGGAGGTAAGTAACATTCTGCGTTACGCCACTAACCAGTCACTTATCATTCTTGATGAAATCGGCAGAGGAACAAGCACATATGACGGCTTGTCAATAGCATGGGCGGTTGCGGAGTATATCCATAACAAAAAGGCAATTGGTGCCAAAACAATGTTTGCAACCCACTACCACGAAATGACAGAGCTTGAGGACAAGCTTGAGGGCGTTAAAAACTATCGTGTTGCGGTAAATAAGCAGGGAGACAGCATATCTTTCCTCCGCCGTATCGTTCGTGGCGGTGCAGATGAGAGCTATGGTATCGAGGTTGCCGCGTTGGCAGGCGTACCTAAAGCGGTAATCCGTCGTGCAAAGGAAATATTAGAAGCAATTTCCGAGGGTGAGGAGATAGCCTTGTACAAGGCAACACCTCGGGAAAAAGAGGAAATAGCACCACAGATGGGCATAGAGGATATAGCGGCAAAGGGGCTTATGCGTGAGCTTCGTGATATGGATGTTACAACCATGACCGCCATTGATGCTATGAACAAGCTGTATCAGTTGTCAAACAAGGCAAAGGAAATATAAAGAGGTTTTATTATGGGTGAGATACACATTCTTGATAAATCGGTATCCAATATGATTGCGGCAGGTGAAGTGGTTGAAAGACCTCAGAGCATCGTAAAGGAGCTAATAGAAAACAGTATAGATGCAGGTGCCACTACAATCACCGTTACAATTTCTGACGGTGGTGCGTCACTTATCAGAGTTACCGATAATGGCTCGGGTATGAGTGAGGAGGATGCCAAGATATGCTTTTTGCGTCATGCCACAAGTAAAATAAGAACGCAGACAGACCTTGATGCGATATATACCCTTGGCTTTCGCGGTGAGGCACTATCGAGCATAGGCGCCGTATCAAGAGTGAAAATCTACACAAAGAGGGCAGATGCCAAGGATGGCGTATGCGTAACCTGTGAGGGTGGAGTAATCGTATCCTCTGTGGATGCAGGAACGCCCAACGGTACAATCGTTGAGGTTAAGGATTTGTTCTTCAATACCCCTGCCCGTAAGAAATTTTTGAAAAAGCCCGCAACAGAGGGTGGATATATCAGTGATATAATTGAGAGGTACACCCTTTCACACCCTGAAATATCGTTTAAGTTTGTGAGGGATGGCAAGGAGGTAATATTCTCACCCGGTGACAACAAGCTTCGCAATGCGGTATATGCCGTATACGGCAAGGACTACGCAACAAAGCCTATAGATGTCGACTTTACTATGGAGGATATACATATTACAGGCGTTATAGGTCCGGGTACAATGTGCCGTCCTAACCGTAACTATGAATCCTTCTTTGTAAACAGAAGATATATAAAAAGTGCATTGATGTACCGTGCTACCGAGGAGGCCTACAAAAATCAGATAATGATTGGTAAGTTCCCCATGGCGGTATTAAACATTGAAATACCTGCCGATAGGGTGGATATTAATGTGCATCCCACAAAGCTTGAGTGTAAATTCTCTCAGGAGGAGTTAATTTACAGAGCAGTATATCAGGCGGTAAGAAACGCTCTTTACGAGTTACCTAATGTACCTGTCATAGAGCGTAAGAAGGAAGAAATCAGGGCAAGTCGCGAGAATTTTCTGCGAGAGGGTGGAGAGCAAAGCTCTATTAGCTTTGCACCGTCTCAGGAGAAAAGGTCGGAGCCGAAGGCTGTGGTTGAGCCTGTGAAGCCTGTAGTGACAGAAGCAAAACCGCTTGTAGTGGAGACAATCCACGAGGTGAGACCGCCCAGACGTACAGGCGTTGACGGCTCCTTTGGTGATAAGTATCCCAAAAACATTGCACCTAAGGTAGAGAAGGTCCTTGATATTCTTGAGAAAATCAAGCCTCAGCCTGAGGAAAAACCGAAGGCTACGGGAGTGGAAAAAAGAGAGCCTGTAGGCGGATTTCGTATAATCCCTATTGAGCCTCAGTATAAGTTGGCGGAGGATATGACTCCTGAGGAGCGTAAGGAATGGGAAAAGAAGCGTAGGAAGTATTTTACCGAATCAGGGGAGATGAATTCTCAATTCAACAAGCTATATCTTGAGCTATACAGAGTAAAACGTAGAGAAATGGCAGATGCGAGACGGTATAATCGTGCGATTTCTCTCATTGGCTACAATCCTGACCAGCCTGAAATGTCAGATGATTTTAAGTGCTTTGTTCATTGTGCAAATTTGATGGTAGAGAGGGCGGGCTATATAATGCGTCCAGGCGTTGCCACAGATTTTGCCCAACTAAGAATGAAGTCTATTGACATAAACCGAGAGCTTGAATTCAGGAGTGATGACCCTCTGTATCCTATGCCTGAGGACACCCCTGAGGAGACGGAGGTTCAAAAGGACAATATGTTCCTTGGTGATTTCAGGGTAATAGGACAGTTGTTCAGCACATATATCCTTGTGGAAAAGGATGATATGATGCTTATGATCGACCAGCACGCCGCCCATGAGAGATTGAACTTTGAAAAACTCAAGGAGGAAATGCAGGACCGCGGCGTGATGTCGCAGATGGTTATGATGCCGATAGAGTTTAAGCTTACAGGTGAGGAAGCGGAGCTTGCAAGGGATAACGGTGAGATTCTTACAAAAATGGGCTTTGAATTTGTAATTGATGGTAATAACGGGATTTCCGTAACTTCAATTCCGTCAGGAATATCCTGGAGTGATTGTGAGGATTTGTTGGTGGAGCTTATAGGAGAGCTATCGGACAATCGTCTCGACATAATCAATAAAAAGACAGAGAGAATGTTATATTCAATCTCGTGCAAGGCATCCATCAAGGCTAATATGCAGATAACGATACCTGAAATGGAAGCCTTGTGCAAACGGGTATTTGCCTTGGAAAATATCAATACCTGTCCCCATGGCAGACCCATTGTGATTTCCATGAGCAAGAAAGAGATAGAGAAGAACTTTAAGAGGATAGTATGAGAGTAATAGTTGTTTGCGGACCGACAGCATCGGGAAAAACATCTCTTGCGATTGATATTGCAAAGGCGGTTGACGGTGAGATTGTATCGGCGGACAGTATGCAGATTTATAAATATATGAATATCGGTACTGCCAAGGCAACAACTGAGGAGCGTACCGAGTGTCCGCATCATTTGCTTGATTTTGTGGAGCCTGATTGTGAGTTTTCTGTAGCGGATTATGTGGAGAAGGCTCACGAGGTAATCGGGGACATTGTGGCTCGCGATAAGACCCCTGTAATATGCGGTGGCACGGGACTTTATATCAACAGTGTTATTGACGATGTGGAGTTTGGTGAGTACGAGACAGACTACGAGCTTCGTGAGAAGCTTATGGAAATAGGAAAGAAACAGGGTGGAGAGAGACTGATCGAAATCCTTAGTGAGTTTGACAGCGTCTCGGCCGAGAGACTTCACCCCAACAACCTAAAGCGTGTAGTTCGTGCTATTGAATTTTATAAAATAAGCGGAGTGCCTATTTCGGAGCATCAGGAAATGACAAGGCAGAAGATAAGTAGATATGAGCCTGTTATGTTTATGGTAGACCACCCCCGAGAGGTTCTGTATGAGAGAATAAACAAGCGTGTGGATATTATGGTTTGTGACGGACTTATAGATGAGGTAAAGTCACTTATGGCAAAGGGATATTCACCCGATTTAAATTCAATGCAGGGAATTGGCTATAAGGAGATTATTGCCCACCTCAACGGTGAGTGTACCTTAGAAGAGGCAATAGAGGTAATCAAGCAGAATTCCAGACGATATGCAAAAAGACAGCTTAC
>JAZOBR010000148.1:0-12269 GCA_045596105.1 Candidatus Ornithomonoglobus sp. | reverse complement strand
AATAACAGAATTATTCGGTGATAACCCGTGGAAAAAGGTGAAAAACGGCTTTAAAAGGTTAATTTTTAAAGTCATGGGTTATTCACTTGCGGGGAAAAGTCGAAAAAAGGGTCGAAAAAATGCAAACTACAAGATTAAATTGTATAATAAGTTATGTAAACTCCGAGGTGGTCGCAGATATTGGGTGTGACCATGCCTATTGTGCAACGGAAATAATACGACAAAATAGAGCAAAAAAGGTCATTGCCGCAGATGTAAGAAAAGGACCTCTTAATGCGGCAATAGAGAATATTAAAAAGAATAAGATGGAGGACAAAATTGAAACCCGTCTGGGAAGCGGTCTTTCTGTTTTAAAAAAGGGTGAGGCTGATACCGCGATAATTGCAGGTATGGGCGGAGAGCTTATAGAGATGCTTTTAAGAGACGACGAGGATATGGCAAAGAGTATGACGCTTATCCTTCAGCCTATGAATAATCAGTATGAGCTTCGCCACTACCTTATTGAGAATGGCTACAGGATAATAAAAGAGGACATAGAGTGTGAGGGAGAGAGAGTTTACAATATAGTGGTTGTAACGGCAGGTAAAATGGAGCCATTCAGCCGCGACATATTCTACCATATTCCTGAATATCTTATGGATAACAAGCATTTTGAGGCGTTATTTAATAAGAAGAAAAGGGAATTTAAAAAGATTGTGGCAGGACTAAAAAATTCCAAGGATTGTGACAGAGAAAAGCTTTCATACTTTGAGAGGGCATTGAGAGAATTAGAGGAGATAAAAAAATGAAGGTACAGGAAATAGTTAAAATTGTGGAGGACTTTGCACCAAGGTCTCTTGCCTATGATTGGGACAACACAGGTCTTATTTACGGAAATCCCGAAAAGAATGTAAAGAGGTTATATATTACCCTTGATACTAATCCCAAAACGGTCTGTGAGGCAGTTGAGAAAGGGTGCGATATGATTCTCAGCCATCATCCCATATTATTAGGTGGGATAAAGGTAATCGATATAATGACCGATGACGGCAAAGTATTGGAGATGCTTATAAAGAATGATATATCCCTTTATGCATCGCACACACCAACAGATTGTTGCAAGGACGGAATAAACGATGTATTAGCCGAAAAACTTGGAATAGGGGATATAGAAATAATTTACAAGGTGACGGATAATGAGGGACTTGGCAGAGTAGGAAATCTGAAAGTGCCAACAACCTTGTCTGAATTTTGCGAAACAGTCAAAAAAGAGTTAGGTACGCCGTTTATAAGGGTGTGCGGTGACGGAAACAGAGTTATAAAAAGAGTTGCGGTGGGCGGTGGTGCCTGTCACGACTTAATACCTCAGGCAAGGAGTATGGGTGCCGAGGTAATGGTAACGGCAGATATGAAGTATCATGAATCAATAGAGGCAGTTAATTCAGGAGTTTCGGTCATTGATGCGGGACACTATCCAACAGAAAATTTTGTTATCGATATTTTTTCAAATCTTTTTAGGGACACTGAAATTGAAATTGTAAAATCAACAGAGTGCGATATTTTTAAGTTAGTTTAATTTATACCTGCCCGACTAATCAGGCAGGGGTCTGTTTTTTAAAAGGAGTATATTATGAATAGAGAAAATGAGCTTTTAGAGATGACCAAGGAAGAGGTTATGTCTATTGCAAAGGAAATGAACATTCCAAACCTTTCAAAAAAGAAAAAGACAGAAATCATAGAGGAAATTTTGTCTGCGGATAAAAGAAAGCCTGAGAGACCCGATAATGTGGTAGAAATGTCGGGTGTTTTAGAGGTCAAGAGTGATGGGTATGGTTTTTTGCGTCAGGAGAACTTTGCATCCTCAAAGAGTGATATTTATGTTGCACCCTCACAAATTCGCAGATTTAATCTGAAAACAGGTGATATGATAACAGGTGATTGCCGAATTATTGAGGATGAGGACAAATCCTCTCCATTGTTATTTGTAAAGAAAATCAACGGCGACCCCATTGATGTGGCACTAAAGCGTCGTCCCTTTGAAAGACTTGTGCCTGTGTTTCCAACGGAGAGAATAGAGCTTGAAACTGACAGGGATAATTATGCCACACGAATTATAAATATGATAGCTCCCATAGGTAAGGGTCAGCGTGGAATGATTGTTGCACCGCCAAAGGCAGGTAAGACCACAATTATAAAGAGCATTGCAAAGGCAATTAAGGATAATAACAAGGATATTGAGCTTATAATTCTTTTGATTGACGAGCGTCCCGAGGAGGTTACGGACATTAAAAAGTCCATTGATTGCGAGGTATTATATTCCACCTTTGACCAGGGCCCCGAAAATCATACAAGACTGTCAGAGCTTGTATTGGAAAGAGCACAAAGACTTGTGGAGCAGAACAAGGATGTTGTAATTCTGCTTGATTCTATTACAAGACTTACCCGTGCATATAACCTTACAGAGCCGTCAACAGGCAAAACTCTCACAGGCGGACTTGACCCGACGGCATTGTATAAGCCAAAGAAGTTTTTTGGTGCCGCAAGAAATATTGAGGACGGCGGAAGTCTTACAATTATCGCAACTGCATTGGTGGAAACAGGAAGCCGGATGGATGATGTGATATTTGAGGAGTTCAAGGGAACGGGAAATATGGAGATAAAGCTTGACAGACAATTACAGGAGAGACGAATTTTCCCTGCCATCGATATTGTGAAGTCAGGTACACGCCGAGAGGAAATTCTTATTACTCCCGATGAGCAACGGGCAAGCTGGATTTTGCGCCGATGTCTGCAGAGGGATGATACGGAAGGGTATCAGAAATGCCTCAAGCTTATGGAGACTACAAAAACAAATGTAGAATTTTGCGGATATGTAATCAAGAATAACGGATATTAAAAAAGAAATGTGATTATTCACATTTCTTTTTTATCTATACATACCTCTTAATAAAGCAATCTCCTTTTGGTAGCCGTCAAGCTCGTTGGGGGTTTCCAAAAAGAAGGGAAGATGTCTGAGGCGTGGATTATTTATAATCCTCTCCAAGGCATCAAGCCCCAAATATCCCTCACCGATTTTCTCGTGGCGGTCCTTGTGGGATGCAAAGGGATTCTTTGTATCGTTGATATGGATAGCCTTTAGCCTGGAAAGACTGATTATTCGGTCAAACTCGTCAAGCACACCGTCGAGGTCATTTACAATATCATACCCTGCATCGTATACGTGGCAGGTGTCAAGGCATACACCAAGCTTATCGGAAAGGTTCACCTTGTCGATTATTGCACGAATCTCCTCAAAGCTTCTGCCAACCTCGGAGCCTTTACCTGACATCGTTTCAAGGAGAACTAAGGTTGTCATCCCGGGGTACAAAACCTTGTTAAGGTGCTCTGCAATAAGCTCAATTCCCACATCGGTACCCTGCTTGACGTGTGAACCGGGATGGAAGTTATAAAGTTGATTTGGTGTCATTTCAAGACGGCGGATGTCGTCAATCATAGTATTCAGGGCAAACTCACGGATACCCTCGTCTGCAGAGCAGGCGTTTAGGGTATAGGGTGCGTGAGCAAGGATTGTGTCAATGCCGTGTTCCTTTGAATATTCCAAAAATGCCTTTATATCCTCGGGGTCAATGGGCTTTGCCGCACCGCCGCGGGGGTTTCGGGTAAAGAACTGAAATGTGTTTGCGCCGATGGAAACGGCGGTTTTTGCCATATCAAGGTAACCCTTTGATGATGACAGATGACAGCCTATTTTAAACATAATATTACCTCGTTATAATCTCTTTGCAAGCTTTTCGACATTGTTACGGCGGAACTCCTCAAAGCGGTCCTCCTCAATGGCAAGACGTATATCCGCCATAAGCTTGTTATAGAAATACAGATTATGCAATACGCAAAGACGCATACCCAGCATTTCCTTTGCCTTGAATAGGTGCCTGATATATGCTCGGGAATAATTAAGGCAGGCAGGACACTGACAGTCAGGGTCAATGGGCAGGGGGTCTGTTTCGTATTTTTGATTCAATAAATTCATTGTGCCGTTTTTTGTAAACAAAAATGCATGACGCGCATTTCGGGAAGGCATTACGCAGTCGAAGAAGTCAATACCGCGAGCAACTCCCTCTATTATGTTTGAGGGTGTGCCGACACCCATAAGGTATCGTGGCTTGTTCTCAGGTGCGTGGGGAAGAACAACATCAAGGATGTGGTACATCTCCTGATGGGATTCACCAACGGCAAGACCGCCGATGGCGTAGCCCGGTAAATCAAGCTTTGCAATGGCTTTCATATGCTCCACTCTTAAATCGTCATATATACCGCCCTGGTTGATACCGAACAAAAGCTGATTTTTGTTGATAGTGGTATCAAGGGTGTTCAGCCGATTCATCTCGGCTTTACATCTCTCAAGCCAGCGGGAGGTTCTGTCAATGGACTTTTTAACATAATCACGGGGAGCAGGGTTTTCAATACACTCGTCAAATGCCATTGCAATGGTTGATGCAAGGTTTGACTGAATTTGCATACTTTCCTCGGGACCCATAAAGATGCGTCTGCCGTCAATATGGGAGTTGAAGAGTACGCCCTCCTCGCTGATCTTACGAAGTCCTGCCAGGGAGAACACCTGAAAGCCGCCGCTGTCGGTGAGGATGGGTCTGTCCCAATTCATAAATTTGTGAAGTCCGCCCATCTGATGAACAACCTTATCACCGGGACGAAGGTGAAGGTGGTAGGTGTTAGACAATTCAACCTGACAACCGATTTCCTTCAGGTCGGTGGTTGAAAGCGCGCCCTTTATGGCGGCAATCGTACCTACATTCTGGAAAACAGGGGTCTGAACTGTGCCGTGTACTGTTTTAAACTCACCCCTGCGGGCAAGTCCGTTTGTGTGTAGTATTTTAAACATTATTTTAACTCATTTCTCTCTTATCTTTTTAACCTATTATACAATCAGCATTGCGTCTCCGAAGGAGAAGAATCTATATCTCTCCTTTACCGCTTCATTATATGCATTAAGCACGTTTTCTCTGCCTGCCAATGCCGATACAAGCATAATAAGTGTTGATTCGGGCAGGTGGAAGTTGGTTATCAGGGCATCAATCACATTAAAGCTCTTGCCAGGATAGATAAAAATGTTTGTCCAGCCGCTTTTTGCAGTCAGAGGCATTCCGTCCATACCTGCAGTTTCAAGAGTTCTTGTGGCGGTTGTGCCAACCGACACAACTCGTCCGCCACGCTCCTTTGTGCGGTTAATCAAGTCTGCCGTTTCCTGCGGCAAAACATAGAATTCCGAATGCATTGTATGCTCGTGGATGTTTTCCGCCTTAACGGGACGGAAGGTGCCAAGTCCTACGTGCAAGGTTACATAGCCGATTTCCACTCCTTTTGCCTTGATTTTTTCTAATAGCTCGGGAGTGAAATGAAGACCTGCGGTGGGAGCTGCCGCCGAGCCTGTATGCTTTGCATAGACTGTCTGGTAGCGGTCCTTGTCCTCAAGCTTCTTTGTTATGTACGGTGGAAGGGGCATTTCCCCCAGCTCGTCGAGTATGTTTTCAAAGACACCCGAATATTCAAACTTAACAAGTCGGTTGCCTTCATTTACAATATCAAGAATTTCTGCTTTTAAGAGTCCGTCACCGAAAATGAATCTTGCACCCGGCTTTGCGCGTCTGCCGGGCTTTAGAATAACCTCCCAGGTGTCAAGACTGTGCTTATTTAATAGAAGAAACTCTATCGCACCGTTCGTGTCCTCTTTTACGCCGTAAAGCCGTGCAGGCAGAACTCGGGTGTCATTTAAAATAAGGGTGTCGCCCTCATTTAGCATATCCACTATATCATAAAAATGCTTATGGTCTATATTTCCGTTCTCTTTATCAAGTACCATAAGCCTTGATGTATCTCGTTTATCTAACGGCTCCTGTGCAATCAGCTCCTCAGGAAGCTCATAGTAAAAGTCTGATGTTTTCATCCGTATACCGCCTTTCTAAAGCATTTTACCATAAAATGAAAGGTTTTGCAAGAAAACTCATTCCTCCGTTGATTTTATATCTACATAATACCATAAGTCAGGGAAAAAGTAAAGAGGGAAACCGCTTTGTTTTGCGGTTTCCCTCAATTATTATTTTGAATGGTGATGCTCCATGGGTGTGAAAAGAATTGTGAGACACCAAAGGCCTGCAAGACCTACCAAAGTATAGACAATTCTTGAAATAATCGACATCTGACCGCCAAATAATGCACCTACACAGTCAAATCCAAAAAGCCCGATGGTGAGCCAATTTATTGCGCCGATGATAACAAGGGCGAGTGAAATTTTATTAAGCATTTTGTTCTCCTTTCAATTATCGTGTCGGTATTAGTTTTGCCAACCACATTACATTTAATCAAGGGAATATTTGTAATTTTTTAAAATAAATTGTATAGAGGTGATAATATGCATAAAAAGACATTTGCGGCTGCGGTTTTTTTTGTGGGACTTGTGTTTGTGCTGTGCTGTGCTACGGCACAGGGCGACGAGCTGGTGACGGCACGGGAGTTTTTAGAGCAATATGGCTGGGAAACGGCGAGAGAGCTCTGCGAAAAGGAGGAGGTAAAAATTCCGCAGGAGTTTGATGAGGTGTACAAACGCTATAACGAGCTACAGATAAAATCAGGCTATGACCTTACGGAATATGCAGGAAAAACAGTCACTCGATACACTTTTTTGATTAAAAACTATCCTCTTGATGTGGGTGAAAGGGTTTACGGGAATGTACTTTGCGTAGATGGTTACGCCATAGGCGGGGACATTATGACGCGCTCCATGACAGGATTTATGCACAGTGTCACTGAAAATGCCCCGTATTTTTAAATTTTACACAAAAATTGCCTTGTTTTTCTGTTAATGTTGTGATAGGATTAAACATTTGACTTTTTAGTTAAATTATGGTATAATAGTAATATAATTAGTAAAAGAATGACCTTTTAAAGGGGGTTAGCAGAAGTCATGTATAACATAGGCGATAAGGTAGTGCATCCTATGCATGGTGCAGGAATAGTTAAAGACATCAAAACAATCGTGCTTGCGGGCGTTGAGCGCGAGTATTATGTTGTGTGTTTCATTGTGGGCAATATGGTTTCTGACATCCCGGTTGACGGATGCGAAAGAATAGGCATCCGCGAGGTGATAGAGGTCAGTGACGCAAAGAAGGTCTTGGATTTCTTCCGTACATATGACGTTGGTGATGACATTAACTGGAACAAGCGCCAGAGAGAAAATATGGAAAAGCTCAAGTCAGGTGATATTTATCGTGTTGCAGGAGTCTTGAAGGAGCTGATGTGTCGTGAAAAACGCAAGGGTCTTTCTACAAGTGAGCGTAAGACTCTTAGCTCTGCAAGACAGATAATCCTAAGTGAGCTTATTATGTCGGGCGTTGCGGGAGAAAATGACATTGAGATGATTTTAGATGAATGTGCATCAGAGGCAGCAAGGCAGGCATAACCTGCCCTGTTGCTTTTTGTTTTTTATGAGGTGATATAAGGATGGCAAGTGCCGTAATAGTAGCAGGTGGAAAAGGCACGCGTATGGGTGCTGATAAAAATAAGGTTTTTCTGAAGCTTCTTGACAGGGAGATTATAGCAAGAACTGTGGGCGTGTTCCGAGACTGCCCCGAAATTGACGAAATTGTGGTTGTCACATCAGAGGACGATATGGCACAGATGCGAGAGGTAATGGATAAGTGCGGCTATAGCGTAAAGCTTGCAGAGGGCGGACGAGAGCGTGCAGACTCTGTTATGTCGGGCCTGATGATGGCAACAGGCGATATTGTACTTATTCACGATGGTGCAAGAGCGTGCATAACCGAGGATATTATATCACAGGTTATAAGAGATACAAGACAATACGGTGCGGCGGCAACAGGGGTATTTGTAAAGGACACCCTAAAGACT
This sequence comes from Candidatus Ornithomonoglobus sp., assembly GCA_045596105.1. Taxonomy (GTDB): domain Bacteria; phylum Bacillota; class Clostridia; order UBA1381; family UBA1381; genus Ornithomonoglobus. Next base: position 4,367 of record JAZOBR010000148.1, on the reverse strand, counting down.
GTTGATGATAACGGCAACATAACAGCCACCGTAGACCGAGGGAGGACTGTGCATATACAGACCCCCCAGGGCTTTTTCAGAGAGGAAATAATTAAGCTTTCAAAACGTGCAAAGGCAGAGGGCATAGAGCCTACGGACGATACAAGGGTGTATGAGGAGTACGGCAAAAGAGTACATCTTACACAGGGAAGCTATGAAAATATAAAGATTACCACCCCTGAGGATTTGGCGGTGGGGGAGATGATACTAAGAAGGAGAGGCATATGAGAATAGGATTTGGCTATGATGTTCATAAGCTGACAGAGGGTAGAAAATGCATAATATGCGGTGTGGACATCCCTCACGATAAGGGGCTTCTGGGACATTCCGACGCAGATGTTGCATTGCACGCATTAAGTGATGCGTTGCTTGGTGCGGCGGCGTTGGGTGATATTGGACACCTTTTCCCCGACACCTCCGACGAGTTTTTAGGAATTGACAGTAGAATTCTTCTTCGCAGGGTGGTGGCAGTATTAGAAGAGAATGGCTACTCTGTGGGAAATGTAGATATTACCATTGCGGCACAAAAGCCAAAGCTGGCACCCTACATTGACAGGATGCGGGATAATGTGGGACAGGATTTGAAAATCGACAAAAATTGTGTCAGTATCAAAGCCACAACCACAGAAAAGCTTGGCTTTGAAGGCAGGGAAGAGGGCATAAGTGCATATGCCGTTGCATTGATTGATAAGAGGTAAGGACTTTGAATATTTACGATTTTGACAAAACCATTTACGACGGTGATTCGACTGCAGGGTTTATAAAGTTCTGTGCAAAGAGACACCAAAAAACATGGCTTACACTAATCCCAACGGCATGGGCGTTTTTCCTTTATGCCATAGGGATTTACACGAAGACTCAGTTTAAGGAGAAAATGTACCGATTTCTGAGTTATGTGAAGGATATTGACAGAGAGGTTGAGGCATTCTGGGACTCCCATGAGAAAAATATTCTCGATTACTACATCAAGCAGAAGGACGAGAGCGATATAATCATATCCGCATCACCAGAGTTTCTGTTAAAACCAATTATTGAAAGGCTTGGAGTAAAACGCCTTATTGCATCAAGGGTTAATAAGCTCACAGGTGAGTACACAGGTGAAAATTGCCTGGGTGAGGAAAAGGTAAAAAGGCTTGTGGAGGAGTACGGTGTTAGGTCGTGCGATAAGTTCTACTCCGACAGCTTTTCGGACACGCCCTTGGCAGAGATAGCAAAGGAAGCCTTCATCGTAAGACGAAACGAACTGACGCCCTGGGGTGAATACAAAAAAACCGCAAAGGAAAAGCTTGCGGGAATGTTATTTTCTCAGGAGTTTTTGTTGTTTGTCATCATTGGCGTGGCGTGTACCTTCTTTAATATATTCTTCTCGTGGATATATGAAAGCCTGTTCACATTACCGCCATTGGTAGCATTCCTGCCGGGGTATGTTACGGCAAATGTGGCATCCTATATACTTAATAGTAAGCTGACTTTCAAGGAGCCGTTGCGGATAAAGAAGTTCTTTAAGTATTTCATATCCTACATCCCCAATTTTGTAATACAAACCCTGGTGATGGCGGTGTATACATGGATGCTCCCCACAGCACCTGGTGTGTTTGGATATGCATTGGCAGCAGTAATCGGCGTGCCTGTTACATTCATTATAATGAAGATATTTACCTTCGCAAAGAAATAGAAGGCATAAGAAAACGCAGTTCATTTGAACTGCGTTTTCTTATTTACAATACCTTTGCTAAGAAGCTCTTAAGACGCTCGTTTTTCGGGTGTGAGAAAACATCCTCGGGAGTGCCTTCCTCTGCCACAACGCCGTCATCAAAGAATACTGCCTTTGAGGCAACCTCTTTTGCAAAGCCCATTTCGTGGGTTACGCAAATCATTGTAATACCACTCTTTGCAAGCTCCTTCATAACCTCTAAAACCTCACCAACCATTTCAGGGTCAAGTGCCGAGGTAGGCTCGTCAAACAAAATTACCTCGGGGTCCATTGCAAGAGCACGGCCAATGGCAACTCTCTGCTTCTGTCCGCCCGATAGCTGTGAGGGGTACGACGATGCCTTGTCCTCAAGACCGATACGCTTGAGGATTGACATAGCGTTTTCCTCTGCATCTACTTTGGTCTGTCCCTTCAGTTTGATAGGCCCTATTGTAAGATTCTGCAAAATTGTCTTGTGGGGAAACAGATTAAAGTGCTGGAAAACCATCATCATTTTCTGTCTCTGCATATTAATATTAGTCTTTGGGTTTGTCAATTCAACACCGTTAAGGTAGATATGCCCGGCAGTCGGTGTTTCGAGCTGGTTAAGACAACGAAGGAAGGTTGACTTACCACAGCCGGAAGGACCGATAAGTGCCATAACCTCACCCTTGTGGATATCAATATCAACGCCGTTTAGCACCACATGGTCACCGAAGGACTTGCAAAGTCCGCGGACCTTAATCATAGGCTCGTTATTTTCCATCTGTCTGCAACCTCCTCTCAAGCTTTGTTACCAAGAATGTCAGAAACATAACTATCACAAGATAGATAAGTGCAACTGCAATAAGGGGTAGGAATGCCTCGTAGGTACGGCTTCTTATGATGTCACCGCCACGGGTAAGCTCGATAATACCGATGTAGCCTGCGATTGAGGTTTCCTTAACAAGGACGATAAACTCGTTACCAAGGGCAGGCAGGATATTCTTTATCGCCTGAGGCAGAATGAAATGCCACATTGTCTGGGCATGGGTGAAGCCAAGGCTTCTGCCTGCCTCTGTCTGTCCCACATCAACCGACATAATTCCCGAACGGACAATCTCTGCAATGTATGCAGACGAGTTAAGTCCGAAGGACAGACACGCTACGAAAACCTTACTTACATCGGGTGATGTAAAGATAACGTAGTAAATGATAAGCAGCTGAATAAGTGCAGGAGTACCGCGGATAACCGTTAAGTACGCCTTAAGGATAGCGTTTATGGTCTTTGTCGCAATATTTTTTCTGTCCATTGTGTCAAAGGTGCTTCTTAAAATCGCAATGATAAAGCCAAGGACGATACCGATAAGTACCGCAAAGAAGCTTATAATCAATGTGTTTCTAAGACCATCGACAAGATATTTCCAACGCTCGTCCTTTATAAAATTCAGTTCAATTTTTGCTTTGAAGGTGTCAAGCAGACCACTGCCCGAGCCGTCTGCGGCAAAAGTCACCGTCGCACAGGCAAGAAGAAATACAAGCACCCCAATGCCATAAAATAAAAATTTCTTTTTCTTCACTATTAAAACCTCGCAAGGATTAGAAAAGCATTGGCAGAAAACCACCAATGCTTTCTTTTTATTGTTTTATCTTATTTTTTAACGATTATAACCTGGCCTGCCGCTGCATAAGGAGTTGAGAAATTAACATTCTGTTTTCTGTCCTCTGTAACTGTCATACCTGCGGCACCAACATCTGCCTTACCTGACTGAATAGCAGGAATAATAGCATCAAATGCGATGTTGTCAATCTTTAGCTCATAGCCAAGCTTGTCACAGATTGCCTGCATAATATCAACATCGATACCAACAATCTTACCCTCTGACATATACTCATAAGGCTCGAATTCTGCATTTGTAGCAACTGTTAAAGTACCCTTTGAACGGTCAACACCTTCTGGTGAAGTATAGGGATGCTGACCCATCTCATCGCCTATGTAGTTAAGGATGATTGAGTTGATTGTGCCATCCTCTGTAAGCTCGGCAAGAGCCTTGTTGATGTCGTCAAGCAACTCGGGTTTATCCTTGCTTAGAGCAAGAGCATAATCCTCAGTTGTAAGATTCTCATCTAAAATTACAAGGTCATTGTTTACGCCAACAAACTTCTTCGCAGGCTCGTTGTCGATAACAACGCAGTCAACCTTGCCCTGTTTTAGTGCCTGAACAGCGTCTGCACCCTTCTGAAACTGCTCAACTGTAGCACCCTCGATTTCTGATGCCAGAAGGTCACCTGTTGTACCAAGCTGAACACCGATTCTTGCGCCTGTAAGGTCATCAACTGATGCAATCTGCTTAACAGTAACCTTCTCACCGCATGATGATAGCAATGTTGCAGCTGCCATCACAACTGCTACTGCAAGTGATAAAACTCTTTTTTTCATTTTAAAAACCTCCTTTTGTGTTTTCACACAGTCGCGGACTATTGGGCCCGAATATTTAATTATGCATTATTTTGCATAATTATTTCCTGTTTAAATTGATTATAGCACAATAATCACAGAATTTCAATACCTTTATAATAAATATTCAGTAATTTTCAAAATGACAAAAAATTAGCAGGCTATTGAAAAATGTATATTTTTGTGTTACAATGTCTG
>JAZOBR010000147.1:0-4518 GCA_045596105.1 Candidatus Ornithomonoglobus sp. | reverse complement strand
ACTCTTGAGCAGGCAAGAGAGACTGTTAAGGACCCCTTGTACTATGGAGTAATGATGGTTAAGACAGGCGTGGTTGATGGTATGGTTGCAGGCGCTGTAAGCTCATCAGCTAATGTTATCAGACCTTCACTACAGATTTTGAAGACTGCTCCCAATACAAAGATTGTATCAGCATTCTTTATTATGAATGTACCTGATTGTGAATATGGTGCAGAGGGTACATTTGTATTCGGTGACAGTGCTCTTAACCAGGACCCCACTGCAGAAGAGCTTTCAGAGATTGCAATTTCATCAGCGGGCTCATTTAAGGCACTTGTTGGTGAGGAGCCTAAGGTTGCAATGCTATCATATTCTACATATGGCAGTGCAAAGCATGACCTTGTAACAAAGATGCAGGAGGCTACAAAGCTTGCCAGGGAGAAGGCTCCTGAGCTTGCACTTGATGGTGAGCTTCAGCTTGACGCCGCAATTGATGTGGCAGTTGGTAAGCAGAAGGCACCTGAATCAAAGGTTGCAGGAGAGGCTAATGTATTGATATTCCCTGACCTTAACGCAGGAAACATTGGTTATAAGCTTGTTCAGCGTCTTGCTAAGGCAGAGGCGTACGGACCGATTTTGCAGGGTATTGCGGCTCCTGTAAATGACCTTTCAAGAGGTTGTACAGCAGAGGATATTGCAGGTGTAATTGCTATTACATCAGTTCAGGCACAGAATAAATAAGGAGAATCACAATGAAAGTTTTAGTTATTAATGCAGGTAGTTCATCGTTAAAGTATCAGTTGATTGATATGGATAACAAGACAGTTCTTGCCAAGGGTTTGTGCGAGAGAATTGGTATTGATGGTTCAAATCTTCAGCACACATGTGTAATGAAGGGTCTTGACAGGATTAAGATAGAGAATCCTATGAAGGACCATGGTGATGCAATACAGATGGTAATTGATGCATTGGTTGACGCAAATCATGGCGTTATATCATCAATGGATGAAATCGGTGCAGTTGGTCACAGAGTTGTGCATGGTGCAGAGGAATTTACAGGCTCAACACTTATTACAGAGGCAGTTATGAAGGCTTTGGAGAAGTGTACACCCCTTGCTCCGCTACATAACCCTCCAAACATTATCGGTATTGAGGCTTGTCAAAAGATTATACCTAATATTCCTCAGGTTGCTGTGTTTGATACAGCGTTCCATCAGACAATGCCTAAAAAGGCGTATATGTATGCATTGCCTTATGAGTATTATGAGAAGTATGGTATAAGAAAATATGGTTTCCACGGAACAAGCCATAACTATGTATCACACGAGGCTGCAAAGTTCTTAGGCAAGGACTTCAATGAGCTAAAGATAGTTACATGTCACTTGGGTAACGGTTCATCAATCTCAGCAGTAGATTGCGGCAAATGTGTTGACACATCTATGGGCTTTACTCCTCTTGATGGTGTACCCATGGGTACAAGAACAGGCTCAATGGACCCTGCGGTTATGACATTCTTGATGAACATGGGTATGACATCAAAGGAAATTGATACTCTTGTTAATAAGGAAAGTGGCGTAGCAGGCGTTTCAGGCGTTTCATCAGACTTCCGTGATTTGTCGGCGGCGGCTGATAATGGCAATGAGAGAGCTCAGCTTGCTCTTGATATGTTTACATACCAGGTAAAGAAATACATAGGTTCATATGCGGCTGCTATGGGCGGATTGGATGCGATCGTACTCACTGCAGGTGTTGGTGAGAATGATGCCGCAACTCGTAAGGCTATATTAAGCGGTCTTGAGTTTATGGGCGTTAAGATTGATGATAAGAAGAATGAAAAGCGTGGTACAGTTGATATTACAGCTTGTCGTGCAAAGGTTAAGACACTTGTAATTCCTACTGATGAGGAAATGATGATTGCTCTTGAGACAAAGGCAATTGTAGAGGGTTAATTTAAAAATGCACTTAGGATTTCCTAAGTGCATTTTTAAATTTGTGTCAACAAATCATCACCGAAGGCTCGTAACTCATCGACATTTTTTGCCCCTGTATATTTATCGAGGAGTGTTTGTTGGATTGCGGCAGGGAGTGTATCAAAATACTCCTGTGACAAAGGGTCACTTTCAAGTAACTCTAATGTAGAATTGAATTCCATTTAATCACCTCATAAAAATAAATGCACCTGATACCAGGTGCATTTATTTTGCGTAATATATAATTTGTTATGCACGAACAAGCAATCCGTTCATCAAATCTTCCTTTGCAATTTCCTTTATTTTGTAATGTAACTTTTTGCCTGTTGCGTTTACGGGAACCTCTGCAATGAAACGATAATATCTTGGACGCTTATAGTTTGCAAGCATATTTGAATTCTTGCAGAACTCCTCAAGCTCTGCAATAGTAAGAGAATCGTCGTTCTTAACAATGTATGCAGTTACAAGCTCGCCGCGGACCTTGTCAGGAACTGCGGTAACAATACAATCCTTAACCTTTGGATGAGTATTAATAACCTCTTCAATCTGTGTTGGGTATATATTCTCACCGCCTGAAATAATCATATCGTCTTTTCTTCCTACTACGCTGACAAACTGTCCCTTGTCCCATGTTCCGAGGTCGTTTGTATAAATGAAACCGTTAGCAAACTTGCGTTCCGTTTCAGCTTCGTTGTTGTAGTAGTAATAAGATGATTTTGCGTGAGATTTGATGATGATTTCTCCAACCTCTGTTCCGTCCTGTGCTACCAAATCGTCGGGGTCTGCCTTGCGGTCCTCATAAATTCTGACAACTCTTACATCGTCATCTGCGCAGGATGAGCCTGCTGTACCTGCCATTGCGGGTAAATCCGATGGACGAAGAAAAGTATTCCAGAAGGTTTCTGTCGTGCCGTAGCCGTTGAAAATTCGCGGTGTAAGCACTTTTTGGTACTTGATACAAGCGGCTCTCTCAAGAGGAGCGCCCATTGTAACGATACCTCGTAATGTGCTAAGGTCAAAGTCGTTGCGTTCCTGCTCAAGTGTAAGAACGGCCAAAACGTTAGGTACGCCGATGATGAAGGTTAACTTGTAATCCTCGATGTATTTAAGTGCTGTTACTGCATCAAATCTGCGAAGGATTGTTACGCAACCGCCTGCATACAGTGTCGGTGTTATACCGCCTGAATGTAAACCACCACGATGGAACCAGGGTGTGGTGTTCATTGTTTTATCGTCGGGTGAAAGAGGGAAGTGAATCATAACATCGTGAGCGCTCAGCACTTCGTTTATGCTTGTAATACAAACTCCCTTAGGCATACCTGTTGTGCCTGATGTATATAGTCTTGATGTTTCGTCATAAATTGAAAGTGACCAGTCAAGATTCGGATTTTCTTCTGATGCGTTCTTAACAAAGACATTAAATTCCTGAGCACCAGGTAGTGGTGGTACATCTGCATCCTTTACCATCAATACTGTCTGAGGCTTATATTTGGATATAGAAAGTGCCTCTTTGATAACATCTGTATTAGATGCCTCGTATATAAATACAGAAGGAGCACTGTCTTCAATTGTTTTTGCTACTTCTCCTGATGATAATCTGAAGTTGATGGGGCAGGATACTGTACCAGTCTTATGACAAGCAAGGTATGCAAAAACAAATTCGGGACAGTTCTGTAACTGGAACATTACAGCTTGACCTTTTTTTGCCCCTGCACGAAGGATTGCATTTGCAAATTTATTAGCCGTTGCATTTAATTCGCAATATGACCAACTGCTGTTTGTTGCAGGGTCAAATAATGCCTGTCTATTACCGAAACGTCTTACATTTCTCATAAAGCCGTTTAGCCATGTGTATTCGCTTTCAAATGAATGCTTGAACATATTAATTCTCTTGAGTGAATTGTTTATTGAGAATTTTGCTCTTGCGTTCTCTAATGCCTCTTCAAGCTCGTCAAACAAACTGTTGATTTCATTCTCTGTATATTCATAGTTTGATTTGTTTGAACAGTTTTCCAATAATCTTATTGTGTCTAATAGTTTTTCTTTTCTAGACTGCGTTATTCTTTCAAAACGCTCTTTTTTTGTTTCAGCCATTAGATTGGACCTCCTGTTTTAAATTCAAATGGATTATATCATATCAAAAACTACATTTCAAGAATATTAAGTTAAAAACACAAAAATATTTTAATTTATCAATATTCTGACAATATTTGAGAAATGTAGTTAAAAGTAGTAAATAAGAAATAGATTGAAGTAATTTATCATTTATTGATATTAAATTAACATTTTGTATATTTAATAGACAGAGGTACTTACAAGCATACGGGTGATGAGTCAATGAAGGAGGCGGCATTAAGAGCTTATTTCGGATGATAATGAGTACAAGAAGATATATGTAAATAAGGGCATTGATGAGTGTGCGGTATATGGTGACTTTTTCTATATGGAAGCACTTACAAGATTGCTTGATCCCGAATGGGAACGTTTTTGTAAATACATAAAATGGAGATACGGATGTATTTTCATTTTTTGTTTGATTTGGATATAAAAATTTCGAAAAAAGTATTGA
>JAZOBR010000146.1:0-9177 GCA_045596105.1 Candidatus Ornithomonoglobus sp. | reverse complement strand
CGCATAGTTTTATAAAAGATTAGACTTTGTTTATAAAAGTTTCGACATCGATTATAAAAGATTGAACATTTTTTATAAACTGCAAAAAGGATTGACACCGCCAACTTTAGCACAAAACAGAGTAGGTCAATTCAATTCCGTTGCGAGATTTCAACGAAAAAAACTTTTCCACGAAAAAATTAAGTAATGGGAATGGACTGCAAGGTGTTGACAAAAGTGCTTCTATCTGCTATAATTAATCTTGTTATGCGAGGGTGGCGGAATAGGCAGACGCGCACGTTTGAGGGGCGTGTGGTTAACCCGTGCCGGTTCAAGTCCGGTCCCTCGCACCAGAAAGAAGCGACAGTTTTCTCAGAAAACTGTCGTTTCTTTTTGTACTATTTACGAAACTTGACAAGTTTCGGTATGGTCACAGATGCGACAGCAAATGCATCACTTATCACTTCCCGTTTATAAACAAAAGGGATTGCCACAGCAATCCCTCTTATTTACATCTTCTTTATGGTACGCTCGCAAATTTTTCTTACGGCATCGGTGGTGAAATGCCCGAGACTGTCGGATATCTCATACCACTCCTTTCCCTCCAGATAGCGCTCCCTTAAGCAATAGTTGGCATAATCATCATAGACCCCATCAATATAGCTCTTTACATTTCTCTTTAGTCTTTGTCTTTCTAATGTCTCTCTGTCTGTCAATGGTGACCTTCTTGCTTTTATGTTTAATGTGTTTAATCTTTTAAAGACTTCACTTGTCTGCATTCTCTATCACCTCACAGAAATAGTCCTCTTGCAAACGAGCCAAATTCCTCGTCAGTCTTGAAAAATGGACACTTTCCGCATAAATCCGTTTTATCCTCACTGTTATAAAACTTCTCCAATGCAGTGCACATATAATTTTTATTATGTACTATACAAAAATGGCAATCTCGTCTGCGTCCTCTTAAATCCTTTGTTATCGTCTTCATCAAAATCACTCCGTCTTCTTCTTTAGTATTTCGTTTCTCTCTTGCCTATAGCTGATACAGATAGTCTCTGTGCATTAAATCCTTGATTTCCCTCTCCGCCTCTCTTTCACAGCCGAGACAGAATGCATTGCCACGCACTAAAAAATAGTTCTCACCGTCAGCAATCCTGCCCCGACAACTATGGCAGAAGACTCTGCCCTCCATTCTTTCGCCGTAGTTTCCCGTCTTATTCATGTCAATAAGACCACTTATACGGCTGTCACTGATTGAATAATTCATTTACCTATCTCTCCTTTTATTTGTTGCCCTCATTTTGTGGGTGTCATCATAATACCACACATAGGTGCGGTTGTCAATGCCATTTATAGGACAATAACTGCACGACGGTGCAATTTGCAGTTGACACATAGTATTTTATATGGTACAATGTAATTGAAAATGAGGTGATTTATATGTGGCTCCAGAAGCTTCGTGAGTTCAAGCAGGGAAGCTCAATGACCTACAAGGAAATTTCCGATAAAACAGGAATTCCCCTTACCACCATTGAAAAGCTTTTCTCAGGCAGAACAAAGGACCCCCGATTTACCATGGTAACTGAAATTGCAAACGCCATGGGACACTCCACTGCAGAATTCAACAATGAAAGCGTGACAAGGGATGAGTTGGATTTAATCAACAAAATCCGCTCTCTCGATATGCGTGGCAGAAATCGAGTCCTTGACACCATTGAATGTGAATTTGAAAGAATGAACGCACAAAAAAAAGAGTTCCCCGGTCTCTTTTACGATTTCCCCGTGTCTGCAGGCACCGGAGAATTCCTTGATGACACAACTGCAAGCATTATTACCCTATCCACCCCGCCCATCAGCGGTACAGACTACATCCTGCGGATTTCAGGTGACAGTATGGAGCCTGAATATAAAAACGGTGACTATGTTTATGTATCCCGCACCGATACCCTTCAATTCGGGGAAATCGGCATTTTTGCGGTGGCAGGTAGTGTTTATATGAAACAGTACCAGAATTCAGGTTTGGTGTCTTTAAACCCCAAATACGCCACAATTCCGCCATCCAAGGACATAAGGTGTCTTGGCAGAGTGTTAGGACAGGTTGAAGGCGAAATACACTAAAAGAAGCAGACTTTTCAGTCTGCTTCTTTTTATATTTGTTCAAATATAAGCATTTCACTGCTGAAATCGGAGTCATTTAAAAAATACAAGCCTATAAGGTAATCCCCCTAGTATACCTGCCGTCATTTATGCATTTATACCTCGACACCTTTTAAAACATCACGAAGGGTAATGTCAAGAGACTTCGCCTTATCATCAAAATCATACATTAATCTCCTCGTGTCCACCATCACCTGCTACAGTTACATAGAAGGATGCAGGATGCTTGAATTCATCCATATACATCTGACCCATTCTTGAAATAAACTCATCCACGTATGCCTCATTAATAATTGCAACAGCCGAGCCGCCAAAGCCACCGCCCGTCATTCTTATTCCTAATACGCCTGCCATTCTTCTGCCCTCCTCTGACAAGAAGTCAAGCTCGTCACAGCTCACCTCGTAATCATACTGAAGTGAGTCATGGGATTCATTCATCAATCTGCCAAACGTTTCTATGTCACCCGACTCAAGGGCAACGACACTCTTCTTAACCCTTTCACATTCATTTACCACGTGACGGATTCTGCATCTTACAGTATCGTCCTTTATCACAGACTTGTGCTTATCAAAATCCTCTACCGAAACCTCTGACAAACATTTAATATCTCCCATTACTGTCTTGAGAGCATTTAAGCCTGCCTCACATTCTGACAAACGTGTGTTATACGCCGAATCACCCAAAGAGTGCTTGACATTGGTGTTAATTATAACAAGCCTTGCATCACCCAAGTCAAGGGGAATATGCTTATACTCCAGGGTACTGCAGTTAAGACATATGGCGTGATTTGCCCTTCCCATAGCCGAGGCAAACTGGTCCATAATTCCGCACTTTACTCCGATAAAATTATGCTCCGCACGCTGTGCCACCTTCGTTACATACACCATATCGACAGGTGCTTCATCACCCTTCTTTTCATTTGCAAGGGTTATTAAAGCCAAAGCCGTTGATACCTCAACGGCCGCAGAGGATGACAAGCCCCCTCCGTGCGGCACCTCATCACAAAACAGCATATCACAGCCTACAAGCCCATAGCCGTCCTTTACCAGTTCCATCGCAACGCCAAGCTGATAATCTCCCCACTTGAGCTTACCCTGAAGCTTCGGGGCATCCTCATATGTAGTTTCTACTACTATATCAAGGTCTGTTGCCTTAAGACGGATTATGTTATCCTCCCTTTGCCTTACCATCAGTGTTGTATTCATAGTAAGAGCCGCAGGAAAAACACTGTCGCCGCAATAGTCTATATGCTCACCGATAAGATTAACTCTACCGGGCGCTTTAAATACTCTTATTTCATTCTTAGTGTCCCCAAAGGTTTGGATAAATATCTTTTTCATCTCCTGTAATTCCATAACCATACCACTCCGTTTTTTGTTAATGGAATTATATCATCATATGTTATTCTTTTCAAGTGTTTTAGAAAATTTTACTATACTTTTTTTCGTTCGTATGGTATACTATAATTAGTCAATTATGGAGGTAATTATTATGGATTTTTTAGAATTGGCAAAAAACCGTTTTTCAGTAAGAAGCTTTAAACCTGAACATCTGCCGCAAGAAGTTATAGATAAAATACTTGAGTGCGGTCACATTGCTCCCACAGGCTGTAATTTCCAGCCTCAGAGAATACTTGTTCTTAACACAGACGAATCAATTGAAAAGCTTAAGAATTGCACAAGATGTCACTTTGACTCCCCCACCGCTATGCTTGTGTGCTACAACAAGGATGAAAGCTGGCAGAGAAAATACGATGGTGCGTTGTCTGCACCCGTAGACGGTGCCATTGTTACAACTCATATGATGCTTATGGCACACTCATTGGGCGTTGGCTCATGCTGGGTTATGCATTTTGACCCAGAGGCAATGCGTAAGGCATACAATATCCCTGAGAATATTGAGCCACTCTCCTTGCTTGTTATGGGCTATCCTGCCGAAGGTGTTAAGCCTCTTGATATGCACAATAAAACTCGCGATTTATCAGAGATTGTAAAATACGACACATTTTAAAAGAGAGCCGAATGAACCGACCTACAAATCGTTAGATTTTTGGTCTGACTTTTGGGGGTCGGTTCAAAAGACTCTCTTTTATTTTGTAAGATATTTATAGGTTGCTGATTTTAACACAAATCCACCGCTCTGGATAAAGAATATCATAGCAATTACCGTATCAATTCCCACCAAATCATCAAAGGGCTTCATAAGTGAAATAGTACCTGACACAAGCTCTATCCAACCAATTATGGCAAAGCCCATCCAGCACTCAATTTTATCGTGCTTCAATTCACTTGAATCCATCACCTTCAACACTCCTGAAAACAACTCCCACATACCGAAAAAGAAAGGTATCATAACAGGAGATATAATCTCATTGAACAAGGGGAACAGCGACAGCAATATGGCACATATCCCATCGGCTATAAGCCAACGCGAGCCATGAATAATATGGCTCTTGTATTCACATACAATCAAATTCAATATACCTGCCACCATCATAACAATACCCAGCGGGCGTGCTACTCCGTTCATACTCTGATAACCAGCGAATACTGCTATTACTCCGCCTGTAAAAAGCACAAACGCAATAATAAGCCACACTGTCTGCACCCAAGAAAATTTATGGTCGTGATTTATGTGCAATCTCATATGCCATCCCCTTTCAACTCTTTACTACTCCTAATCTGTGTTAATGTCTGTCATTGTCAAGCCCCTCAGCTAAAGAAGGTGTTTTTTCAAATTATAATGACATAAAATCTGCCATGAATTTTTATAAGAGTCTCAAAGACGTCATGTATTGTTCTCCATATTTTCCTGATGTTTGTTTAGATTTTGAGTAATTCATAGTACCCTTCCTTTACCGCCAAGCATCTACCTCATGGGGAAGTTCAATATCCGATGCCTTAAATGTGATTTCCTCTTTATTCTTAACCTTTCTCTCGTAATCCTTCAATGCACGGATAACGTACTTACCAAGAATAAGAATAACAGGAATATTTATAATTGTCATCGCACCCATTGTGACATCTGCTATACCCCACAGAATATCTGCACTTAAAATCGCACCCATAAATACGATAAGTGCGGCAATGACATAGTATGTTCTCATAAAGCTCTTGCCCGGCTTACGGCCGAATATATGGAAAAGACTATGGTCTACATAGTACAGGTTTCCTAACAGAGTTGTAAATGCAAACAGTACCATTGCAACGGTGATAAATATCGGTCCGAAATTACCGAAGCTCTCAAACATTGCCGCCTGAACAAAGGGCGCACCCGATAGCTCCTCAACAGGCTTAACGCCTGATGCAAAACACATAAACGCTGTTGCACTACATACCAACAAGGTATCAATAAATACAGACAGAATCTGAACCAGACCCTGAGTAATAGGATGGCTTACCTCTGCCGAAGCAGATGCATTCGGCGCCGAGCCGACACCTGCCTCGTTACTGAACAGTCCGCGCTTTATACCATACATTACACATGAGCCTGTGAAACCGCCAAAAATAGCCTCAAAATCAAAGGCACTTCTGAAAATCTCTCTGAAAATTGCAGGAAGTGATGTAATGTTCATCAACACAACCACAAGGGCTACTGCAATATAGACAATACCCATTACAGGTACAAGCGCACTTGTAACCTTGACTATTCTCTTACCGCCGCCAAACAAACAATAGCCTACAAGCAACGCAAGGATAACACCAATGATTATAGGTGAGGTCTCTGGGTTGTAAAAGCCATAGGATGAGAATGTGGACTGCAGATTGTAGGACGCAAGCATATTGAAGCCGAAACCGTAGGTCACAATCAGAAAGGTTGAAAATACGATTGCAAGAGGTCTGTTCTTTAGTGCAGTCTCTATATAATATGCAGGACCGCCATACCAGCCGTCAGGACCACGTTTCTTGTAAATCTGCGCAAGAGTACTCTCAATCAACGCTGTGGCACCGCCAAGAATAGCAATAATCCACATCCATAAAATTGAGCCATAACCACCAAGACAAATTGCAGTTGATACACCGATAATGTTACCTGTACCAACTCTTGATGCAGTTGATACCATCAACGCCTGGAAGGATGAAACCTTGCTTCCGTCCTTTGGCTTTTCCACTACAGCACGAAGCTGATGGGGGAATAAACGGAACTGCGCAAAGCGTGTTCTTACTGTGAAATAAATACCTGCCGCAATCAACAGGATAATCAAAATGTAGCCATATAGGGCGTTGTTTACGTCATTTACAATTTCTTCTATCATTTGTATCTCCATTCTTTTTATAATACATATATTATAGCAAAAAAAGAAGTCTTTTGCAATGGTTTTTTGATTATTTCTACATAAAGGAAGACGCCTTTTGGGGTGCTTTTCCTGAAAAAATCATATCCTGCTCTATTATATGGATTTTCATTTGTTATCTATCATTTCTGAAATTCGTCGTGCCGCATTTGCACCCTTTATAACATACTCCCTCGGCGAGCATCCCTCGTAATTGTTACGTAAGCCTACCTCGAGCATAACAGAGCCCCTGTATCCACTCTCCCTTATTTTCTTTGCAACATAATTATAATCTATGCTTCCGTCAAAGGGCAATAAATGCTCGTCCTTGTTGAATACTCCATGGTTATCATGTATGTGCAGCTGAAGTAATCGTCGGCCAAACAGGTCCATATAGTATTGAGACATAGTGAAGCACGCTTCATGGCCGACATCCCAGCAAAAGCCTATATTATCATAATTTCTGCTCATATCTATTGCCCATGCAATATATGACAGGTATCTTTGATTTTCAAAGGCTATATTTATGTTTCGTTTCTTCGCATACTCTATCAAGTCAATATATCTTCTGATACCATAGTCGTTAATCATAGGTGCATCAATGCCTGATGACAGATGCACAACCGCCGTTGGTGCATTGACCTCAACACACAAATCCACTGAACGCTTCAGGCGTTTTTGCATCTCATTCTCGCAATCTGTCTTGTCCCACATTGAGTTTATTCTATCAAAGGGAGCATGGATGCTTTCCAATTTTATATTGTACTGTCTCATTAGTTCGCATTCACGCATAAGCTCACTATCATCCCCCGAATAAAAGGAGAATGTATATGTAAAACCAGCCTCCGCCATTAATTGAACATATGTCTCAACTGTCATTTTGGTCTTATAATCAAAGCAATGAAACCCTATATCTCTCATACAGACACCTCCATCTTACAGAATGTGACAACTAAAATTATATCATATATAAACAATAATATCAATAATCATTATAAAAAAAACAATGAGTGAAACCACTCATTGCTTTTCTGCCCACAATATAGGGAGACGAACAGTGAATTAAATAGGTGAGTAAAAATGTAAAAAATAATTTTTTCACTATTCTATAGTAGGAGATTGTGGGCTATCTCAAACTACTCATTTATAAACAAATGTCTGGGTAAGCCGTCAACCACAAACGGTGACAACTCACCAATTATAAGGGGCTTAACATAATCCTCAAATTCCTTTTTGATATGCACTCCATCATCAGTTATCCAATCATCAGGAACATACTTTTCTTTATTTGCAATCTTGAAAATATCGTAACCCTCGGTTATGACACTGTATGGCTCATCTGCAAGGCGTTTTATTATAATCATCTGTGCTGTCTTACCTGCCATAGCTTCATTTACTGCACTGGTACCAACCATATATGCTTCCGTTATATCACGCCTTGACACCATATGAGATGCACAACGCTGCAATGTTGAAAATACAATTCCTCGTGACTTCACACCTGTGTTTTGAGTTATAAAATCCGACAGATACATTGCCGTTCCGCCCAATAGCTTATGACCAAAGGCATCGGATATAGTGCTGCTCTTGTTTGCTTCACAAATATATCTGCCATCTGCTGTTTTAACACCTTCTGATACAGCCACCGTCACAACCTTTTTGCTCTTTTTGATTTCCTCTACTTGCGAAAGGAAATCATTGTAGTCAAATACTCGCTCGGGCAGATATATAAGGTCAGGTCCCGGGCAGCCCTCACACCTTGACAAGACTGATGAACCCGTCAGCCAGCCTGCGTTTCTGCCCATTATTTCAACTATAGTTATGGAATCATTGTAATAATTTCTCGCGTCGCATATTATCTCCTTGAAGGAGGTTGCAATATACTTTGCCGCAGAGCCGTAGCCCGGCGTGTGGTCTGTTACGACCAAATCATTATCTATAGTTTTCGGTACGCCTATGAATCGTATATCCGTACCGATAGCCTCACCATAGCTTGAAAGCTTCATTATGGTATCCATCGAATCGTTACCGCCTATGTAAAAGAAATACTTTACATCAAGCTTGTTCAGAATACCAAATACCTTTTCATAAATTGTGGGATTTTCATCATAAGTAGGGAGCTTGTATCGGCATGTTCCCAGAAAGGATGCCGGAGTTCTCTTAAGAAGCTCAATTTCGAGTCCGCTTTTTAGGTGCTCGGACATATCGATATATTCACCATTCAAAAGTCCCTGTATTCCGTAACGCATACCGTAAACCTTTTTACAACCACTGTCTATCGCAGTTTTATACACACCTGCAAGAGATGAATTTATAACTGCAGTAGGTCCTCCCGATTGTCCAACAATAGCATTTCCCTTTATCATTTCAATCTCCTATAGATACAAATTAATTTTACTATCAATACATATTATACATACCCCTCGTACCAAATTCAACCAATCACAATTTGAACTTTTGAGCAACCTGCAGTTGCATCAAAAAGCACCTTAAGGTGCTTTTTTGTCTATTTGAAGTTCTTTCTTCAGTTCTTTCGAATATTGGGGTATAGACTCTATATGACTTACCACATAGCAACTTAATATAACTGCTTTTTTAAGACATTCCGCTACGCCAAAGCCTTTCATTTTAAAATGAGCAAAGCAGGCAAAAAAGCTATCGCCGCCACCTACGGTTGACACGACCTGACAGGGTAGATTTTCGGCATAGAAAAACTCTTCACCATCATATGCCATTGCCCCATCCGCATCCAGGGTAATAAGCACATTTT
>JAZOBR010000145.1:0-6395 GCA_045596105.1 Candidatus Ornithomonoglobus sp. | reverse complement strand
GCTATGGCACTTGATAATGTGCATCCTGTACCGTGAGTGTTGGGATTATCTATTCGTTTGCCTTCAAACCAAACCATTTCACCATCTGAATATAATAGGACGTTAGCATCACTGATGTTATGTCCGCCCTTTAGGAGAACTGCACAGTTATGTGCATCACCAATTATTTTTGCAGCCTTTTGCATATCCTCTTTATTTTCAATAGAAAGTCCTGATAAAATTTCTGCTTCGGGAATGTTCGGTGTTACGAGTGTAGCAATCGGCAGAAGTTCATCTATCAATGTCTTAACCGCATCTGTTTTCATAAGTGATGAGCCACTTGTTGCCACCATAACAGGATCTACTACAATATTTTTTGCCTTATGGTATTTTAGTCTGTCTGCTATTACACAAACAAGTTCACTTGAAGATATCATGCCGATTTTGACGCTATCAGGGAAAATGTCCTCAAATATTGCGTCAATTTGCTGTTTCAAAAATTCAGGGGTTGCTTCCTGAATTGCTCTAACGCCGGTTGTGTTTTGTGCAGTAAGTGCGGTAACTGCACTCATTGCATAAACACCATTCATTGTCATTGTTTTAATATCTGCTTGAATACCGGCGCCTCCACTGCAGTCACTTCCTGCAATGGTCAATGCTGTTTTCATTTTCATAGTTTTATTCTCCTTTCGTTTTTGAGCATCGTTTTATATAGCGACATAAGGTGGTGCCCCCAATCTGCCGCTTGTTTTTACTTGTTTATACTGCTCCAGAACTTTTCAAACTCTGAATAGTTTTCAATATAACAGTCTGCTATTCTTTTAAGTGCATCCTGATTTTCTTCGTGAATATCAAAAACTCCAACAGCCACAAAACCATCTGCCTTTGCTGTTTTTAACGCATGCAAGGCATCTTCAAATACAACTGTTTCGCCTTTTTCGGTGTTAAGATGTTTTTGCGCCTCTCGATATATGTGAGGTTCCTCTTTGCTGTGTCCCACCGATGCGCAGGTGAATATTTTAGAAAAATATTCACTTACACCGAGCCTATCCAGTGCTACTTCTACCAAATGCCTATCTGTAGCTGTGGCAATACACATTTTTATGCCTTTAGCCTTGAGTCTTTCTAAGAACACTTCAATATCGGGTTTTAGCTTTACAGTTTCGGCATAATATCGTTCTACCATTTTGTTTACGCCGTCTATAATCTCATATACAGATAAGGTAACTCCATAATTCTCTCTGTAATAATAAGCTGCCTGTTCCAAAGTAAAAGTTTTAAAGGTTTCTTTCAAATTCTCCTTTGGCTCTTTACCGAGAGAGCGAAGATAAGCTTCGCCAATAGTGTCCCATATAAACATCGAATCAAGAATGGTTCCGTCTAAATCAAATATTGCTCCTTTAATCATTGCTTTTTCAATTCCTTTACTAATTTAAGTAGAATTTCGGTTTCGCCTTTAGGATCATCTGCCTTCATAATTGCAGAAACTACGCAAAAACCTGCAATATCAATTCCTTCAAGAACCTGTACATTGTTTTTATCGAGTCCACCGATGGCATTTACAGTGATTGGCACAGCTTTGCATATCGCATCAAGTGTTTCGGTTGATGTGAGAACTGTCTTTACTTTTGTAGTAGTCGGATAAATTGCCCCAACTCCAAGATAGTCTGCAACAGACTTGCCAGCAGCATTTAACCTTTCTCCGTTAATCTTTATCACTTTATTGACCTCCAAAAATTGCAACAAAAAAGAAGCCCCCGATTTGGTAACTTCCAATTATCCTTTGATACTCCTAAAACTTGCATTTCAGGCATCCCTACGTTGGCATTATCCAAATCAGGTTCTCGGTCGAAGGTTATACCTTCCTCTCAGCCTGTACTACAAGCTCCCATTTCCTATTTATTTCGCTTATTCTATCATAGTTTGTATAATTTTGCAATACTTATGAAGAAAATTTTTCGAACTATTGAGAAAAATAGTTAAGGTCAATATTCTTTTAAATTTCTATTCAAATAATATAAATTTGTTTTTCTCAAACTCTAAAAGTCACTCATCACGCATCTTGCATAATTCGTTTGACATAGCGCTTCTGTCTACGGACAGAAAATCCGCAAGCTGCTGACAGTTAGAAAATATTGTAAATTTCGAACTGTTTTGCCTCAATTATTTTAATTTTTTAAATAAGTCCGCCTCAAGAAAGCACAAAAACCAATCGAAATTAAAAGCAATTTTAATACCAATCGGTTTTATAAAAATCCGTTATATTTTTCTTTGTAAGGGAAATGGTCACAGCGATACCACGCGTATATGTACAAGTGGTCTTTGATTATATAGTCTTCTTTATCACTTAACACTCATTGTCACAAAGCAATAACCGTCATTCCATGGTAACGCACTTGTGTCCGATTCCCATATACGCGGTGTCTTTGCAAAGCTACGGGGGGTAACCGCCAGGCTTTCACCCTCCTCCAGATGGTGGGGGCCCATAAGGTTTCTCAAATTATTTATAAGGGTCAGGGTGATTGTGTTCTTCCCCGTCACAAGATAATCCGATAAATCTATCGGCTCGAAGCTCCATAAGGATGTTGTAACCTCTCTGCCGTTTACCGCAACACGAACGGCATTGATTCCCTCCTTGTTAAAGGCAATTGCCATATTGGTGTCGACAATGTCAAGCTTCTTCTCAACCGTCAATTCACCTGCAAAGAACAAATAGCCCTGAGACTCAATGTCCTGAAGCTCTATCTCCTCCAATGGCTTTTCTATAATAAAATCGGGAGCCGTTCTTATAGCGTTGCGGTCAAGAAGCTCCACCTCGCCCTTCGGGAACACCGCAAAATCACCAATCAGATAAATAGGCTCAAGCTCAACATCAAATGTCAGCTTGTTCCTCTCACTCTCGAAAATTGCCGCCTTTTTAATATTCTCATACACCTTGTCCGACTGGGCAAACTCGCATATGAGCTCAATTGTATTCTCACCCGTATGTGCATACCTTGAAATATCGATTCTTCTGAATGCCTTATCCACAAACCATCCCTTATCGGTTTTGTCAATTATCTCACCATTGATTTTAATCTCAAATAAATCAGGCATTTCACAGATAAGCTGTAAATTCTCGGGAATATACTCCATATTCTGCTTAAACACACAGCGTACATTCAATGGCTTACCCACAGCACACGCCATATTCTGTACAGTCAAAATATCTTCCTTCTCTCCTGCAAGCTCACCATCAAAATATACATCGCACACATCAAGGGTAATTGCGTTTTCTGTGGCACCCTTAACCTGCCATACCCCCGATAAATCTATCCGCTTTTGCGTCTTGCCTTCGACTGAATTATATGTACCATCATCATATACCATTACACTGCTGAATCTTGGTAACACCAAATCGTGACAGAAATCCTCAAGCTCACCCGTTGCAAGGTTGATACGCTTTGAGCCTCGCGTGATTGTCGTTTTCTGCTCCATATCTGTACTGTTCACAAGATAATGCACACAATAGCCGTCAAAATCACGACGGGTATATGTGATTTCCTTATTATCAATTATAGTGGTCCTGGGAATTTCATCAGCTCGTACAATTCTGCCGCCATTGTCAGTATACTCCGTCAGCAATTTCTTTGTCGAGTCTAACAGCCACTCATCCCCGACCATTACAACCTTGTCATAGGTCTGAGTGCCAATTACAATTTTGTCACCCTCAACTCTTGCGTGACGCTCCATAATTGTTTCATCGCCAACGTGAAACATTATGTTGTTCCCTTCAAGGATTTCAATCTCCGAAAGGAATCTGTCCTCCACCTCGTAAATGGGCGCAAAATTGTCAAGCTCATATACTGTCCATGCCTCGGTCATAGGATGAATTAAAAGAGTGTCGCACAACTCTCTGCCCTCACCCATAATCGCACCTGCTCTTGACATTTCCTCTACAAACTCGGGATATACCTCCCACCATGGCTGTTGATAGTACATCGCAGGAGGATAGTCCCTCTTTCTTATACCACGCAGGGAGTAACCCTCAAGGTGTGGGCATATATTCGTAATGCCCCGCACCATCTGCCACTCTGTGATGCGACGCAATTCATCAAAGCTTACATTGTGTCCGCACATGGCAAAGCTCTCGGTAAGCACTCTGTCCTTGCCGAGCTGACTTGCTGCAGAGCCAAGCTGTTTCTGTGCCATACCACGGTCGATGGGCCTTCCCAGCCAGTCAATACCCGGCATGGTGAAATACTCATAATGAGGTGATACCGCACCATTTGAAAGGACCTGAAACTCAAGATGCTCCTCCAACGCCATATGACCTGTAAACTCCCAGTTATGGTCAAGACACCATTGGTAAATCTGCTTTGAGAATGCCTCGCAGAACAAGTCCGTCACAAGCTTCCAGAATTTAATGCGAAAGCTTTTATAGTCACCCTTCTTTTCAAACAGCATGATAAGACCGGAATATAGCTCCTCACCATAACGCTCCTTGTATGCATCAGGCAACACAAAGCTCCAGGGCATACCATTTCTTGACAACTGAGGCTCGTCGGTAAATATTCCCTTTATTCTCTCACCAAAACGCTTATAATAAGGCTCGTATATACTGTCGATAAATGCTCTTACCACCTTTTTGTCCATTAGGTCAACATAGAAGGGGTTGACCTCATAATAGAAGTGGTAGTCATCGATATTGCAAATGGTGTTCTCTGTGTTCTTCTCACCCTTTTCGCAACGGAGATACTTCTGCTGATACTCCTGGCCCATACCATTTACGATACCATCACCAAAGCCTGAGGGCCAGCCGTTCTCGTCATAAAGCCACGCATCCATTCCAAGCTCCTCCGCCTCGCGAATACCTGCCTCTATATTTTCGAACCATTCCTCACCCATATACTCGGTCTGTAAGCCGCCACGGGCGTGCATAAAATAACCGCCAATACCCACATCCTTCATAACGCGGCATTGACGGGCAGTTTCCCCTATCTCAAGCTTTTCGTTCCAGCTCCAGAATGGAATGGGCCTGTATTTGTTGGGAATGTTTTTGAATATGTTCATCATTTTCTCCTTTATAATTCAAAACAGAAACAAAGCTGTTTCTATTTTAATATGCTTGTATATTGCGAAGGTGGGGTTCGTTCGTAGCGATGCGGTCTGCAGCATTTATCACCGTTTTTTTACACTCCGCGTCTGTCGGGGTCCCATATAACCTTATGCATTTGTATCTGAAACACAACATCCTTCAGGCGGGGGTCCTTTTTAAACTCCTCGATAACATCACTAAGCTCATAGGAGCCATAGACGGTGCCAACATAAATATGAGGTGCCTTGTCACCATACTTCTCAACAATATTCTGGGCAAACGCCTTGCCCACCTCTAAATCCTCATCGGAGCCAATGACAAGCTTAAGAACATCACGCTCACAAAGATTGTCAAAGTTGGATATACGCATATCATACATAGCACCGCTTGAGGGAAGCTTGAAATCAATGGTATAGAACATATTTTGTTTATTGCCTGTCATTTCGCGAAACGCTACTATGTCACAAGCACCGTTGGTTTCAATATTAACATCAAAATCCATATCGCACAGACGGCGCACAAGCTTCACACTCTCAGGGAACAATAAAGGCTCTCCGCCTGTCAGGGTTACTCTGCGGTAGGTCCTGTTGACATAAGAGAGAATGTCGTTTATGTCCATATCCTTCGGTGGCTCGGCAGCACAATCACGCTCTACTGCGTACATCGTGTCACAATAACTGCAACGCAGGTTACAGCCAAACACACGAATAAAGGTACATAGCTTTCCTGAGCGGATGCCCTCACCATCAATACTATCAAATATTTCGGAAATTTGCATAATCTTATCCTCAATCCTTTATATAACTCGCAATGTTATCAATACTCTCCTGAACATCAACGCGGAAGCAATAAGGTGCAAGAGAAACACATATATACCTTGCAAGATTCTCTGCAGTGGGATTGAAATCCACAACCTCGTTTATCACCTTATGGTCAAACTTCTCCGTAATTGCCTTCTTGATATGGGTAAAGTCCATTACCATACCATCCTCATTAAGCTCGTTACTTCTGAGGTATACATCAATTATCCAGTTATGTCCATGAAGATTCTGACACTTTGACTCATAGCTTAGCTCAAGCTTGTGAGCCGCAGAAACCTCAATCCTTTTCTTTACTTCGTACATTCCTTTTTCTCCATATATTCCATATACCCGCGACGGCGTAAAAAACATGCAGGACAGTTTCCACAGCCCTCACCCATTACACCGTTATAGCAGGTAAGCGTCTTATTGTAGATTATATCCATTACACCAAGCTCATCTGCAAGCTCCCAAGTTTGTGCCTTTGTAAGCCACATAAGGGGTGTGTGGATAACAAAATTATAGTCCATTG
Source organism: Candidatus Ornithomonoglobus sp. (assembly GCA_045596105.1). GTDB lineage: Bacteria > Bacillota > Clostridia > UBA1381 > UBA1381 > Ornithomonoglobus. Next base: position 7 of record JAZOBR010000145.1, on the reverse strand, counting down.
CAAGATT
>JAZOBR010000144.1:0-10010 GCA_045596105.1 Candidatus Ornithomonoglobus sp. | reverse complement strand
GCCTTTTCGTTTAAGCCATTTGTAGTATCCGCTACGAGATACTTCATATACATCACAGAGTTCTTTGACAGAATGATTTACACTTTCCTTTTCAATGTAAGCATAAATCTGCTGAATTACTTTCTTTTCGCATCGCCCCTTTCGAGTTCTATGGATTTTTTTAAACGTACAATTTCCCCGTCTTTCTTTAAAAGTTCACGTTCTAACAAGGCAACCTTATATTCTAATTGTTCCATAGGTGTAAGTGTTTTTTTGCGAGTATATTTAGCAAGAGAGTTTCCAGGCTTGCGCTTGTTAATGAGTGCTTCTTCTCCACCTTCAAGATACTGTTTTGTCCATTTGTGAATTTGTGAATGATATATTCCTGTTTCGCGTTGTAATGAACAAGCGCTTTCTCCCTCTAAATTTCTTTTTACCAAAGCGAGTTTTTCTTCCTTGCTATGATTTATGTTCGTTCCGCCCTTTGGTCTTCCCATAATTATCATCTCCTTAATTTAATTATACCACAAAAAATGATGGTAGACACTCTTTTTTGTGTCTACCATCATTATATCACTTCATCAGTGATATGCCTTATTTTTTAGATTTCTTCAATAATGGGTAATATCATCGGGCTACGCTTTGTATTTTCATAGATATACTTTGAAACGGAGCTCTTAATATTATTTTTCATTGTTGACCAATCAATATTTCTTCTTGAAAGGCTCTCCTCCACAGATTCTGCCGCAACATTTTTAACGTCTTCAATAAGCTGTTCTGCTTCCCTTACATATACAAAGCCTCGCGATATTACATCAGGACGAGAAACTATCTCACGCTTTTCGTGGTCAATAGTAGTAACGATAATTATCAAACCATCCTGTGACAAATGCTTTCTGTCACGCAAAACGATATTACCTACATCACCTACACCCAAGCCATCAACAAGTACCTGTCCTGCCTGAACATTACCCGTAACCTTTGCCTCGGATTTGTCAAGCTCCAATATAGAGCCGTTTGATAAAACAAACGAGTTCTGCTCAGGTATTCCCACAAGCTGTGCTAATTTCTTATGCAATACAAGGTGACGATGCTCACCATGAACGGGTATAAAATATTTCGGCTTAACCAAAGACATTATAAGCTTCAATTCCTCCTGGCAAGCATGACCCGAAACATGAACATCCATCATTGACTTATATATAACCTCGGCACCAATTTTAAACAGCTCATTAATTACGCTTGAAACTGCTTTCTCATTACCGGGGATGGGTGATGCAGAGATAATAACCAAGTCGTCCTTTGTTATTTCTACCTTTCTGTGGTCTGAATATGCCATTCTTGTTAAGGCACTCATAGGCTCTCCCTGTGAGCCTGTTGTGATTATAACTACTTGATTAGGTCTGTATTTCTTAATATTGTCTAAGTTAATAAGCACACTCTCAGGCACCTTCATATATCCCAAAAGAATGGATATTTCTACAATGTTTTCCATACTGCGGCCTGAGATTGCAACCTTACGGTTGTTCTTTGCCGCCGCATCAATTATCTGCTGTACTCTGTGAACATTTGAAGCAAAGGTTGCAACAATAATTCTCTTGTCGCAATTGCTGAAAATGTTTTCAAACTTCTCTCCTACTGTCCTTTCACTCATCGCATAGCCAGGTCTCTCTACATTTGTAGAATCCGACATAAGCGCCAATACACCTTCCTTACCAAGCTCACCCAAGCGAGCAAGGTCAATTGTATTTCCAACAATAGGTGTTGAGTCTATCTTAAAGTCACCCATATGCACAATTGTGCCTGCAGGTGTTTTTATTGCTAACGCAACAGAGTCAACAATTGAGTGGTTAGTTGTTATAAATTCAACGGAGAAATTCTTACCCACCGTAACTGTGCTTCCATGTCTTACTCTGACAAGCTTAACAAGGCTTAGCATATTATGCTCCTTTAGCTTCAGTTCCACCAAGCCTAAGGTAAGCTTTGTTCCATAAACAGGTGCATTTATCTCCTTTAAAAAATACGGTAAACCACCAATATGGTCCTCATGACCATGAGTTAAAAATATACCCTTTAGTTTATCCTTGTTCTTTACAATATACGAAATATCGTTAATAACAATATCTACACCGGGCATATCATCATCAGGGAACGCCATACCGCAATCAACAATAATCATTTCGTTTCCGTACTCAAAAGCGGTCAGATTCTTTCCAATTTCATCCAAGCCGCCTATTGGTATGACCTTCACTTTATTCTTTTTTGCCATTTTTTCCTCCTGTTTTAAATATTTCCGACCTAATCAGCAGTATTATATTTACTACCACATTATTTATATTATACCACAAGAATGGGATTTTAGTCAAGTCAATTGCGGATTTTAGGTTAACGGCAAAAAACTGCCCGAATGGGCAGTTTTTTATTACTTTGTTTTGGATTCAATAATAATCGCATCCGACTCGTCCTTGAACATATAGTAAGGTGACAAAACATAGTTGCCAATCACATCGAACTTTCTGTTATAAAGGATAAAGTCATAGTTGAGGTTTTCTCCTCGAAGAAGTGAATACTGAATGTTATAGTAATGCTCAAGCTCATGGCAATCCTTGTGGTCATCATGCCATACACCGTCAACATCTCTGTAGCCTAAAGGATTAAGCTCTCGTACCTCAGTCTGTAGTTCGTCAAGATACAACTGAACACGACTCTTCGGCAGTCTTGCAACCTCCATTAGAAGATTTGGCAAAAAGCTTGCTGAGGTCTGTACATCTGTCCTTGACTGAATGTTATAATTTGCCCAAATCATAAATGGGGTCTTGTATCTCTTTGACAGCTCCTCATCGGATAAATCATCAAGCTCTCCGCCAAGCAACTCCTCATAGAATTCCTCCTCAACGGACGGCTGATGGTCCCCAAACATAACAACAATTACAGGCTCTTTGAATTTCTTAAGCTCTCCGATTAATGCCTCTAATGCCTGATCAGAGTAATTAACCAATGAAAGATACTGCTCTGTCAGAGGATAGTCACCCTCCATACTTGTTATCTCAATATGCGAATCAAACTCATCATTATCATATCCGCCATGGTTCTGCATGGTTATATTGAATATGAACTCTCTCTCGTCGGGCTCCTTGTTATACAGTCTATCAAGGACATTTCGGTAATTACATACATCACTTACATAGGAACGGATGTACTCCTTGTTCTTAAATCCGTCAAGTCCGATAAATTCCTCAAATCCCAGATAATCATAAACCTGATTTCTGTTCCATCCGCTTTTATAATAAGGATGCATTGCGGTTACATTATAGCCTAACTGCTTCATATGCGTATTCAACGAATATGGGAGCTTCTGATCAATCATATGCATATAAGGTATTGCCTGCGCAGACAAAAGTCCTGTGTTCATACCCGTCAAGAACTCATATTCAGTATTACAGGTGTATCCGCCGAAGGGTGATACCAACAGCTCTCCCTTAACCGTATTCTTTTCCAGAGAATTGAAAAAGGGCATATATTCGATATTTGTTTCAAAGTCACCCACAGACCTTAAATCCGAAAAGCTTTCGTTCATAATTACAATAATGTTAGGTCTGCTCTTTAGGGCAACCTTTTGAATACCATATGCTAAAAAGCGGTTATCAATTGCTTCAGGGTTATAGCTATCTGTTTGCTTTAATCCCATCTTTGTAGCGTTTACATAGAAACCAACGGCTGAGCCATGCTCAAGATTTGCCGCGTGCTGGTCGTAAACCGAAACGTCCAAATTCGAATAATCCGATAGACCAATTGTAAGAACTGAAACAAGCGTTACGCAAAGTCCAATCAGTCGCATTTTCAATGCTTTCTTTTTAATTATAATTTCTATGGGGAATTTAAATGCCACCATAAAATGAACAACGGACACAACAGTCGCAGTTATAAGTTGATATTTCAGTTTGAACTTATACTGTGCCGCCACGCTCAAAGCCGTTGAAACCGCCATAAAGTCTGTCGGCATCAATGAATTGCCTCGAAAGGAGTATACAATAAAGCTGATACAATTGAACACAAAGGAAACCGATAATGCAACAATTACACCCACTCGCATACTACCCGATATTAACAGTCCCAAGCCTGTAAAGGCCACGTAAAACAGTACATTTAAGAGATATAGCCATATATCCCCTGTAAAGCCATCGGAGAATAATATGGATATATTCACCGTACCAAGTAAAGAAATTACATAAGCACAGATTGAAACTATCTTCGATGTTCTCTCCTTGGTTTCATACTTAAAACCACCGACTAAAAATATAAACACCGAATAAAGCAGTGCTAAAACAAAATATCCTGTTTTAAAATGCTCGGTATCGCCACTATAAACCCTAAATAGATTGAAGTTTGCACATGTAAAGGACAATAGGAATAATGACAACGCCGTGGAGATAATAAACCTCCATTTATTGTTTATCTTCATAGTTTATCCCTTTAAATCTTAATTAAACAAAACTAAATACAAAAAAGATTATAACACAAAATATCGAAATAGTCAATTTTATAAATCAATTTTTCGACAAAATTTTTATAACCTTTTTATGTCATTTTTTTTTGCTGGGCTTATAGCTACTAGGAGCAGTACCGATAATTCGTTTGAATGCTGTACTAAAATAATTTTGATTATAAAAGCCTACCCTCTCCCCGGCTTCCATAACACTCATTCCATCCTCAAGCAAAGCCACCGCATAAGTCATTTTCATTCTGTTAAAGTATTTGATAATGCCAACGCCCGAAAATCTTGAAAAGGTCTTTTTTAGATTTATCTCACTCATATTGCATAGCCTTGCAATCTCACTTATCGAAAGGCATTTATCAATATTATTCTCAAGGGTATTTATTATTATTGCATAGTTTTCTGCACCCTTTGATTTATCGGTTATATCCTCTGTAATCTTGTTTCGAAAGGTCTTCAATAAAAACATCTCAAATTCTTTTATTGCTATTGTGAACTCTGTGCGCTTATCTCGTTCTATTTCATTAATATGCAGAAAGCCTGTACCGAGAACATCAATAAACTGATGGACAATATCAAGTATTTTATCTTCGTCTCCAATCTCAAAAAGCCTCGACAAAAGAGACGGCATATTATCCGACGCAAAGCTGAATATTACAATTCTCGGAGAGGTGTTATCCTCACTCCAGAGCCTGTGAAACTCCATAGGCTCGTGTAATATCGCCTGTCCCTTATTGAGGATATAAACGTCACTTCCTGCAGTAACACCTATTCTTCCTTCGATTACTATCACAAGCTCCCAGAAGCCATGAGTCTCACCATGAAAATAATAATTCTCATTGTGCTTCATATCATAGGCAGTATATATTTCCTTTACACGAAATACATCCTTAACATCATACGGTCTGTACATATTTATCCTCCATATATACAAATTCAAAGATTTTTTATACAATTCTATATATACATACGTTTTTCTATATGGTATCATATAGCTGTAAATTTGTCAATTACAGAAAGGATTATAACCATGAATAAACTATCCGCAATTGTTATGGGATATGGAATGCGCGGTCGTACATATGCAAGACACGCTGTGGATTTCCCCGACCAGCTTGAAATAGTGGCAGTAGCTGACCCTAACGAAAGCTACAGAAGAGCTGCAATGGAAAGTCACAATATCCCCGAAAATATGACATTCTCCGATTGGAAGGAGCTTGCAAAGCTTCCTAAGCTTGCAGACTTTGCAATTATTGCTACTCAGGATGCTATGCATATCGAGCCTGCATTAGCCTGTATCGAAAAGGGCTACAATCTGCTTCTTGAAAAGCCTATGGCTCCCACTGCAGAGGAATGTAAAATCATTACCGAGGCAGCCGAAAAGAAGGGTATCAAGGTTGTAGTATGCCATGTTTTGAGGTTTACTCCCTTCTTCTGCAAAATAAAGGATATTATCGACAGCGGCGAAATCGGTGATGTAGTATCAATCATCCACTCCGAGAATGTAGGTAACACACACCAGGCACACAGCTTCGTAAGAGGCAACTGGAGAAACACTGCCGAATCTGCCCCCATGATTCTGGCTAAATCATGCCACGATATGGATATTGTTCAGTGGCTGATCGGTAAGAAGTGTAAGAAAATTCAGTCATTCGGCTCACTAACACATTTTACAAAGGAAAACCAACCCAAGGGTGCTCCTGATCGTTGTCTTGATAACTGCCCCTATGCCGAAACCTGCTTCTATGAGCCTGTACGCTTCTATATTGAAAACAAGGAAAATCCATGGCGTGACATTGTGGCAAACAAGGTTGGTGCAACAGACGAGGATATTTTAGAAGGAATTAAGACAGGCCCCTACGGCAGATGCGTATACGCTTGCGATAACGATGTTGTTGACCATCAGGTTGTTAATATGGAATTCGAGGACGGTGTAACCGTTTCTTTTACAATGTGTGCATTTAACCAGGGTGGAAGACATATTGTAGTCTTTGGTACAAAGGGTCAGATTGTCGCAGCTCACAGTGAAGAGGGCGACATCGAGGTATTCCTGTTCAATGATGACAGCTGGACCAAGCGTGAATGTCCAAAAATCGGTGATACCATAGCATCTGGTCACGGCGGCGGAGATGTAGGTATTATGATTGATACAATCAATCATTTTTCAGGTAAGGAAACCTCAAAGTCAATTTCAGATGCCCGTACATCATATTTAAACCACATTATGGCTTTTGCCGCAGAGGAATCAAGACTAACGGATACAGTAATTGACATTGACCAATTCGAAAAGAATATATGGTTATAAAGACGGCAAAAATTTGCCGTCTTTTTTCTCTCGATTATTGACATAAGAACAAAAATATTATATAATATAATTGTTTATTTATAACTTAAAAAGGAGTATTTATTATGGCAAAGACATATAAGTTTTTAGCATTCGATTTCGGTGCATCATCAGGTCGTGCAATTCTTGCAAAGTTTGATGGTGAGAAGTTAGAGCTTGAGGAGAAGCATCGTTTCTCAAATGACCCCGTTAATATCAACGGAGACCTTCATTGGGACGTTTTGCGTCTATTCTTTGAGATTAAGCAGGGTATTTTGAAGTGTGCAAATTCAGGTGACCGCGACATAGATTGTATCGGTATTGACACTTGGGGCGTTGACTATGGTCTGCTTGACAAAAATGATAAGCTTTTAGGTAACCCCTATCACTATCGTGACACAAGAACAGACGGTATGTATGACAAGGTATTCCCCATAGTTTCAAAGGAGGAAATCTTTAATAAGACAGGTATCGCATTTAACTGGTTTAATACTCTGTATCAGTTAGCATCAGCAAAGATGTCAGATGATACTGCACTTAAGGAAGCAAAGACAATGTTAATGATGCCTGACCTGTTTAACTATCTTTTGACAGGCGTTAAGAGGATGGAATATACCGATGTGTCAACGACACAGATGTTTGATTCAAAGACTCACACATGGGCAACAGATATTCTTGAGAAGCTTAATATTCCTACAGACATATTCCCAGATATTATATACCCCGGTGAGGTTGTCGGCACAATCAAGCCTGAGCTTGCAGAAGAGCTTGGCATTGCAGAAATCCCCGTTGTTGCTGTTGCATCACATGACACAGGTTCAGCTGTTGCATCAGTTCCCGTTGTTGATAATAAAGACTTTATCTATATATCATCAGGTACTTGGTCACTAATGGGCGTGGAGCTTGACGAGCCCAATGTTTCAGAGGATGCTCTAAAGCATAACTTCACAAACGAGGGTGGTGTTAATAAGACAATCCGTTTCCTAAAGAACATAATGGGTCTATGGCTAATCCAGGAAAGCCGTCGTCAGTGGGACAGAGAAGGTACTCTTCTATCTTTTGACGAGCTTGAGCAGGAGGCACGCGAGGCGGAGCCCTTCGCAAGCCTGATTGATCCCGACTACCCTGCATTCCAGACTCCTGGTAATATGCCTAAGCGTATTCGCGAGTACTGTAAGATGACAGGTCAGAAGGTACCCGAGACAACAGGTGCAGTAATTCGTGCAATCGCAGAGAGCCTTGCTTTTCGTTACCGTGCAACTGTTGAAGGTATGGAAGATGTTACAGGTAAGAAATATAATGTAATTAATATCGTTGGTGGTGGTATCAAGGACAAGATGATTTGTCAGTTTACCGCTAATGCTACAAAGCGTGTTGTAAACGCAGGACCCGTTGAGGCTACAAGCATTGGTAATATTATCGTTCAAGGTATTGCTATGGGTGCTATAAAGGACCTTAACGAGGGCAGAAAGATTGTACGTAACAGTTTCGATATTGCAGAGTATGTTCCTGAGGATAACGAAGCTTGGGATGCTGCATACGAGAAGTGGCAGAATATCATTGCTACGACACAGGAGTAATCTATGAACAGATATAGACTAAGTAATTTCAAAGAAGTTGTGGATATGTGCGTCGAACGCGACCCCGATGGTGTTGCAATCAAATGGTTTCAAGGCAAGGAAATTGTCGAGAAAACCTATGCAGGCTTTAAAAGTGACATTGAAGCCCTTGGCACATATTTTTACTACAATGGATTTAAAAATTCAAGAATTGCTGTAATTGGTGAAAACACATACGAATGGATACTGACATACTTTACAACCGTTATAGGCTCAAATGTTATTATACCCGTTGACCGTGACCTTCCCGTTGAATCTATAATAAACGTATTAAAGGCAAGCGGTGCCAAGGCTTTGGTTTACACCGACACCTATAAAAAGGTTATTGATGAAATCAAGAAAGGTGCAGGCGTTAAGGTGTTTAACATCAACGAATTCCCCCAACTGATTGAGGAGGGAAACGCACTTCTTGGTAAGCGTAAATATAAGTATCTTGATACTAAAATTGATTCGGATGTTATGTCCACTATCATTTACACATCAGGTACAACAGGTACTCCTAAGGGTGTTATGCTTTCACAAAGAAACATCGTTGAAAATGCTTGTTCAGTTATAGACTACGAGGATATTTCAGGCACATCAATGCTGGTGTTACCAATTCACCATACCTTTGGATTTACAGCAAGTGTTGTTGCTGTAATGGTATACGGTCAACCCATTGCCATTAACAGAAACCTAAGAACACTTATCCCTGATATTCAGGCGTACAAGCCTCAGAGCATATTTGTTGTTCCTATGTTCATTGAAGCTATCTATAAGAAGATATGGAAAAATATCAACGAAAAAAAGATGGCAGGCGTTTTCAAGGGACTTATCAAAACAAGTAATGCTCTTCGCAAAATCGGCGTAGATAAGAGAGAGAAAATGTTTAAAATGGTTACCGACTCCTTCGGCGGTAATCTATCTATGCTAATAAGCGGCGGCGCACCTTTGGACCCCATATATACAAGATTCTTTGATGAAATTGGTATATCGCTTATAAACGGCTACGGTATCACAGAATGCTCCCCCATTGTTGCAGTTAACCCCCTATATGCACCTAAAGAAGGCAGCGTAGGACTTGTGCTTAACAATGCAGAGGTGAGAATCGATAACCCCGATGACGAGGGTAATGGTGAAATCTGCGTATCGGGCAGCAGCGTAATGCTTGGATACTACAAAAACAAGAAGGCTACCGATGAGGCATTTGACGGTATCTGGTTTAAGACAGGTGATATTGGCCATCTTGACGATGACAATTATCTTTATATCTCAGGCAGAAAGAAAAACCTTATCATTCTTGCAAACGGCAAGAATATCTATCCCGAGGAAATCGAGGAGCTTATTATGCGAATCGAGGATGTAATTGAGGTTGTTGTATACTGTGAAAACGATGTAATAACTGCTGAAGTATTTACAGAAAAGCCCGACACCGTTCAGGCGGCAATCAAGAATCTTAACCAAAGCTTGCCTATATACAAGCATATCAAGAACATCAAGTTTCGAACAGAGGAGTTTGAAAAGACAACCACTAAAAAGATTAAGAGAAACACTGTTGTTCCAAATAATCAATAAAAATAAAAGGACTGTATCGCTGAACAGGTCCGTTTTCAAC
>JAZOBR010000143.1:0-9379 GCA_045596105.1 Candidatus Ornithomonoglobus sp. | reverse complement strand
AGCGATAAATCTTTAATATTTCTACCATGCGGTAAATATACTTCATGTGGTATTACTCCACGTTTCCATGGGCTATCCCTCTCTTATGGGCAGGTTACTCACGCGTTACTCGCCCGTCCGCCACTGTCCATCCTTAAATTCTTCCCGAAGGAATCATAAAAGGATTTCTCGTTCGACTTGCATGTGTTAGGCACGCCGCCAGCGTTCGTCCTGAGCCAGGATCAAACTCTCGATAAGTTTGTATATCAAAGCCCCTAGGCTTTCATATCTTTGCTCTTTCTCGCTGACTTTTGTTTTCGTCTTGCTTGAATATTTTCCGAATTTTTGTTTGTAAAAAACTCTTAAAGTAATTGATTTGTGTATTATTCTACACTTCAAGAACTCACACTGTTCATTTTTCAATGTACAAATCCTGTCATTTGCGACAGCTATATTAGTTTAACACATCCATACACCTTTGTCAAGCAGTTTTTTTAAACTTTTTTTCCTTTTTTGCATCTCTATGCAATTTTTACACCTATTTTGTATTTTAGTGCTTTTCATTATATATTTTTAACATAAAAATCAAAATTTATTCATATATAATGTATCCTCCACAAAAACAAAAGCACCCGCTATACTACAGGTGCAATTATACATTTTACATAAATTTAGTCAAACCATTTCTTCCACTTAAAGAATAATATTTCTCCTATTACTACAAGTGCACTGAATATTATAACCCACAAATATCCATACTTTGATACAAGCTCGGGCATATTCTGGAAGTTCATTCCGTACCATCCCACTATAACTGACAAAGGCATGAATATGGTTGTTACAACAGTCAAAACACGCATAGTTCTGTTCTGCTCAATATCCAACTGTGATTTGTGTAATTCTCGAAGCTGTGCGGTATATTCTCGAAGCATCTTTGTATTATCATACAATCTGTCTGCTCGGTTTGCCACAAGTCTGAACATATTACAATCTTCAACATTAAACAATCTATTCTTATTCTCCGCTATCATCTGCATAAATTCTGTAAACTGCTGATAGTGAGCGTTCAATATCAAAATTTCTCGACGGTAACGTAGCATATCTGTATGAAAATCCTCAATATCTCCATCAAGTAGTTCTTCCTCTACCGATACAAGCATATCCTCGTATCTCTGCAGATACAATACATCATCATTAATAAAGAATTCCAAAATCTCAAGGAAAAACCTTGCCTCTAAGGTTGTATCCTCTGTAGGCTTAATTTCGGGGAGTCTTGTTACAATCTTTGACAGCATATCTGTGTCATCAATCAGGATTATGTGTCCCCTATGGATATAGAATCCAAAACCAAACTCTTTCTCCAGCAAATCCTGTTTATCCGGAATCAAAACTGTACCCAATATACAGCTTCTTAAAATTTCGGCCTTACTGTACTGAATGTGCTCCATTGAATCTACGAGCAATTCATGATGATATGTTCCCTTGTGAGCCTGGTCAAACTCTCCCAGAGTCATAATTTCTACCAGGATTTCGTTCTCCTGTACCTCACTTATATCCTCAATGGGAATTAATTTTCTGTTTAACTTATATTGCACGGGCACCCACCCCTCTTCCTTATATTTTTGACGCTTCAAATGCGGGTATGTGCAATATAACCTATGGTATAGGGTTTAAATCTCCTTGCTCTTTAATTCCTTATAGCATCCTCCACAATAAACGGGTTTGTTATGCTTAGGCTCAAAAGGTATTTTTTCGATTTCACCACATTTTGCACATACAATTTCATATAGCACAGTCGGTTCATTCTCGTCTGTGCTGTGTTTTCGTCGTTTTCTGCATGTAAAGCATCGCTGAGGGGCCTTATCAAAGCCTCTCTCTGCATAAAATTCCTGCTCACCAATGGTGAACACGAACTCTTCACCGCATTCACGACACACAATTACCTTATCCTCAAACATTGACTGTTCTCCTTATTAAGCTATTGTTTCAAGCTTTTTCTTTATCCTGTGCACTGCATTATCAACAGCTTTTACATCTCGTCGAACACACTCTGCTATTTCCTTATAGCTATATCCGTCAAGATAATACAGCAATACCTCTGTCTCAAATTCAGAGAGTACCTGATTTATCCTGCACTCGAGCCCCTCTTCACTCTCACGCTCAAGCATAATACTTTCTGGATTTACATTCTGTCCGCTATCAACTACTGATTCAGGTACAGTATGCATACTATCATCATTATCACTGCTAAGGGACATATAGGAGTTTAGCGGACTATGTTTCTTTCTTGAAGCCTTCTTGACCGCTGAAATAATCCTACGCTCAATACATACTCCCGCAAAAACCTTAAACAGCGGAAATTTTCCCTTGTCAAAGCTCATTACCGCTTTATATAGCCCGATCAAACCCTCCTGAACAACATCATCATCGTCACCGCCCGCAAGATAATAGGGGCGTGACTTCTTATACACCAAGGGTTTATATCGTACCAATATGGTCTCAAGAGCCTCTTCGTCACCATTCTGCGATAATGTAATAAGCTCATCATCGGTCATATCATAATATTCTGCCATATCAGTTCTGCTTTCTTACTATAGTATAGTCATCGCCTCTTCTGAAATAGGGGCAAGCCTTGTTTTTATTGGAATAAAGAGCAAAAACATCATCCTCATCCATATCAATGATGCACGCATATTCATCATATTCCTCATCGTATGCATAATTCATACAATTCTCACAATCAGATGACATAACCGCCCCTCCAATAACCCATAGATATATATATTTTATTCCAAAATATCCGTTTTGTCAAGTCTTTTATAATTAAGATGGCTATCCCGAGAGATAGCCATTCCTTTATTCTGCTGTAATTTCATCTGTTGTTGTAGTTCCTCCGACAGGCGGTGATTGCGGTGTCTGTGTCACAGTTGTATTGCCCGTTGGGGAATTAGTTGCAGCTGGACCGGATGTCGAGGTCGGGGCTCCCGCGGGAGATGGTGTCACATCAGAATCCTGCGTTGCATTCGGGTCCTGTGTTGCGTTCGGGTCATCCGTTGCGTTCGGGTCATCCGTTGCGTTCGGATCTTCTGTTTCCTCCGGCAATTCCCCGCCATAATGATTGGTACATATACTCTTCGGCTCAGTACCCGGTACAAAGTATGCCTTAACTCCACTACAAGTTGATGACGGCTTGTTACCGCTAATCGGACACACTATCACCTCACGAACAGATGAGGGCTTTTTCAGGCTCTTATATGGCAAGCCTGCAGATACCTTCTCGAATACCTGCTTCCACGCAGTTACACACGGGTTACCTGATATGCCCGCCGCACGAAGTGATGACGGACTATCAAAGCCAAACCAAACTGCACCTACATAATAGGGTGTGAAACCAACAAACCACTTATCAAAGTCATCGTCTGTTGTACCTGTCTTACCATAAGTGGGAAGTCCCGTTGACAGCCTCGCTCCGCCCGCAGTACCCATTGCCATGTTAACGGGGCCTGATAACAGATCTGCTGTAATAAACGCTGCCGACTCACTTATTGCCTGAGTCTCGTTCTTATAGTTTTCTAATATAACCTCACCCTTTGAGTCTACAACCTTTGTATAAGTATACGGTGCAATATACTTACCTGAATTTACAAACACCGCATACGCTGCCGCCATATCCTTAACGGTTACACCCTGCGTAAGACCGCCAAGTGAAAGTGACGAATAGTTCTTATCATCACTAACTAGGGTTGATAAATGGAACTTGTTTTGCAAATATCCAAAGGAGTTGGATATTCCAATCTCATCAAGAACCTTTACTGCAGGAATGTTTGATGAACGTGCAACCGCTTCTTTAACGGTCATATATCCCTTATAGCCTGAGTACGAATTCTTCGGCTTCCACTTATCACTACCTATTGTTATTGGCTCATCCTTAATTACATCCGACTCTGTGATTTTACCTAAATCAATGGCAGGTCCATATACTGCCAAGGGCTTGATTGCCGAGCCCGGCTGACGTATTGCCTGAGTAGCACGATTAAAGCCGCGAATATCTGTCTTTTGACCAAGTCCGCCGATAATGCCCTTGATTTCACCCGTATATGGGTCAAGAATCAGCATTGCCGCCTCACTCTTGCCTCCACCAATACCTGATGAATTCTCAAAGACGCTCTCCATATTAGCCTGGATTTTCGGGTCAAGGGTTGAATAAATCTTAAGACCGCCATTGAATACCTGGCTCTCCGCAAACTCCTTGGTGTAATTCTTACGCTCCATCAAATCGTTTATAAGGTCACTTGCAAGCTGGTCCTCAAAATATGATGTTCTTGCACCCTGGGTTCTTACAAAGCCTCGGTTAATACCCAATGGTGCGGCAACTGCCCTATCGTATTCATCCTCTGTAAGTTTTCCAAGCTCATACATCTTATCAAGAACAAGATTTCTCTTACTGATGTTGTTCTCGGGATTAACAAGGGGGTCAAACTTTGATGGGAACTGTGTAATTCCTGCAATAGATGCTGCCTCCTGAACATTCAAATCAATTGCCGACTTATTAAAATACGTTCTTGCCGCCGCTTCAACGCCACTACAACCATTACCGAAGTATGCTACATTACAATATAATGTAAGAATTTCATCCTTTGATAGCTGATTTTCCAGGGCAATAGCACGCATAATTTCCTTAATCTTTCGTGTTGCCTTAAAATCATCATCTGAGGTGATGTTCTTTATTACCTGCTGAGTTATGGTAGAGCCGCCATAATTAGCCTCACCTATTCCTACCTTGGATGCAATATACTTGACTGTAGCACCAACGGTACGCTTAATATCCACGCCATTGTGCTTGTAGAATCTCTCATCCTCTATGGATACTATTGCGTCCTTAAATGCAGGTGCAATCTCTGCCGATTCTATCCAGATACAGTTGTTAACGGAATGCAGAGGACCATACTCAACCTCATTACCGTTTTCATCATAATAATAAACAGTGGAGCTGTAATTAAGAGCTAGTCCTTCAATGTTCATTTCTCTTATTTCACGACTAACCGCCGCATACATACCCACAAACATTCCTGACATTACTACTATAAATATCAACATCACAGAAAGAACAACCGTCCTGACCTTTTTCCTCTTTGCAATCTGGTCCTGAGTAAGTCTCTTCTTACCTCTCTTGCGAGAAGGCGGATTAGGTGATGTTCTTCTTGAGCTGCCAACCTGTGATGAACTCCCTGAGCCATACTCTCCATCATCAAATCTATGTCCTCTTTTCGATGATGTCTGAGGTGTTCTCTCAGTTGGTACAGATTTTCTACGCTTTCTATCAGGCGTTGAGCTGCTCTGACGTCTGCGTTTCAATGGCTCACTATCACTTATTCTGACTGTTGTTCTGTCTGCAGTTCTTTTATCGAACTTCTCCCAGTCAAAGTCATCATTGCCATCGCGGTTAACATTTCTGTTACGTCTGCTGTACTCTGACACTTATACCCCTCCTGTCCTAATAATATAGAAAAATTTGTTTTAAGCATTATTATATCTCATATTATTATATATCAAAAAAACATTTTTTTCAATAGTTTTTGGTATTATTTTTATTTTTATGGCAACAATTCATATAAAACATTTTATGGAGGAATAAAAATGCAAAAAATAACCTTAACACGCAGGAATATAATCATAAGTGCAACATATTTATTTTTAATAGTTGCGGTGTTCACCATTGCCTTTTTATTAGGATATAACTCAGGTGAAAACAGCATCCTGCTTGAATCGTCATCTCATATGAGCGTACCGAAGGCAAGCTCTTCACCTACTCTTACACCTCACACCGCTTCTTACAGGGTAATATTAGAAGACAGAGAAATCCGTCTTTACATTGATGAAAACGGAATAAGTCGTCTTATATCACGGGAAGAAATAACAGAAGATGCATACCCTGTGTCAGATATTGCTTCATTAAAAAACGGCTTTACCTTTGACAATATGAATAGTGCAATTACATTAATAGAAAACTTTATTTCTTGACATTATGAATATTCTGTTAAATATGATAATCTTGTAATTTATAGAGATTTTAAGAGATTACAAAAGCATTCGAGAGCATTTTGGCATTTATATTACCATTTCAAAGATTATTATGCTTGATAATTTGTTCCAAAAGAGTAATAATATCCTTTGTTAGCACTCAAACGAAAAGAGTGCTAACAAATATGTAAAATAAGCGTAAGCTATTAATTAATACAGGAGGTAATAGTTATGACAATCAAACCGCTGGCAGACAGAGTAGTAATCAAGATGCTTGAGGCTGAGGAGACAACAAAGAGTGGTATCATTCTTACCGCTAAGTCACAGGAAAAGCCCCAGGTTGCAGAGGTTATTGCAGTAGGTCCAGGTGCAGTAGTTGATGGTAAGGAAATCAAGATGGATGTCAATGTAGGTGACCGCGTTCTTACATCAAAGTATTCAGGCACAGAGGTAAAGCTTGATGGTGAAGAGTTTATAATTCTTAGCCAGAGTGATATTCTAGCAAAAGTTGTTGACTAATTAAATTGAAAGAAGGTAATTAAAATGGCAAAGGAAATTAAGTTCGGACAGGATGCAAGACACGCTTTAGAGAGTGGTATCAATCAGCTTGCCGATACTGTCAAGATTACATTAGGTCCTAAAGGCAGAAATGTTGTATTGGGTAAAAAGTTTGGTGCTCCCCTAATCACAAACGATGGTGTTACAATCGCAAAAGAAATTGAGCTTGATGATGCATTCGAAAATATGGGCGCACAGCTTGTTAAGGAAGTTGCAACAAAGACAAATGATATTGCCGGCGACGGTACAACTACCGCTACACTATTGGCACAGGCACTTGTTCGCGAGGGTCTTAAGAACGTAGCATCAGGTGCAAACCCCATGATTGTAAGACGTGGTATTCAGAAGGCTGTGGATTGTGCAGTAAAGAATCTACTATCTTCAGCAAAGAGTGTATCAGGCAAGAATGATATTGCAAGAGTTGCATCAGTTTCTGCCGCAAATGACGAAATTGGTGAGCTTATTGCTGACGCAATGGAAAAGGTTACTGCAGACGGCGTAATCACGGTTGAGGAATCAAAGACTGCAGAAACATATTCAGAAATCGTTGAAGGTATGCAGTTTGACCGCGGTTACATCACACCTTATATGGTTACAGATACAGATAAGATGGAGGCGGTTTTAGATAATCCCTACATCTTGATTACAGATAAGAAGATTTCAAATATTCAGGAAATTCTACCTCTTCTTGAGCAGATTGTTCAGTCAGGCAGAAGAATGCTTATTATTGCAGAGGATGTTGAGGGTGAGGCTCTGTCAACACTTATCCTAAATAAGCTTCGCGGTACATTCACCTGCGTCCCCGTTAAGGCTCCCGGCTTTGGCGACAGACGTAAGGCAATGCTACAGGATATTGCTATTCTTACAGGTGGTCAGGTTATTACAGAAGAGCTTGGTCTTGACCTTAAGGATGCCACAATCGATATGCTTGGTGAGGCTAAGCAGGTTAAGATTACTAAAGAGCTTACAATCATCGTTGACGGTGCAGGCTCAAAGGATGAAATCAATGACCGAGTAAAGGTTATTAAGGGCGAGATTGAAAACTCAACTTCAGATTTCGACCGCGAAAAGCTACAGGAGCGTCTTGCTAAGCTTGCAGGTGGTGTTGCAGTTATCCGTGTGGGTGCGGCAACAGAGACAGAAATGAAAGAGATGAAGCTCAGAGTCGAGGACGCTTTGGCGGCTACAAAGGCAGCAGTTGAGGAGGGTATCATCGCAGGCGGCGGAACAAGCTACATCGATGTTATCCCAGAGGTTAAGAAGCTTCTTGAGACAACTGACGGTGACGAAAAGACAGGCGTTTCAATCGTTGTTAAGGCATTGGAAGAGCCTGCATGGCAGATTGCAAAGAATGCAGGTCTTGAGGGCGCAGTAATCGTTGACAAGGTTAAGTCACTACCTAAGGGTGAAGGCTTTAATGCACTATCAGGTGAGTATGGTGATATGCTGACAATGGGTATTGTTGACCCCGTTAAGGTTACAAGAAGCGCACTTGAGAATGCCTCATCAGTTGCGGCTATGGTGCTTACAACAGAGAGTCTTGTGGCAGATAAACCGGAGCCTCCCCAGGCACCCGCAATGGACCCCTCAATGGGCGGAATGTATTAAAAACCAAAGGAACAGCTTACGCTGTACCTTTTTTTGTAATATCCCCTACTCTACCCTCATAATATGGTAGAGAAAATGCAGTTAAAATATACTGCTTAAATTTGGGGGTTAATAAATGAAGGACTATATCGAAGACCGAGTATTGGATATTGCACAGTATATTATCGAAAATGACGCAACAGTCAGGAGTACCGCAAGGATATTTAATGTGAGCAAATCCACAGTGCATACAGTGAGAGTAACATAGAAACTTTTTATATCGAAGTGGCGTAAAAGCCAGAAATACAGGGTCTTTCAGCAAAACGGCAAAATCACATCAATCTCAACTACAACCTAATATAACAGACAGAGCAAAAAAATCATAAAACCCTTGTGAGATGCATTCTTACAAGGGTTTTTAGCATTTCAACTAAATTTTCAAAAATTACTTGATTTTATTTCGGTATAGCGATATAATAATGGCATAGAATATATTAGGGTGATGAAAATGAGTATAAATGAAATTTTAAGTAATATCGGAATGACAAAATACCGATTGGCAAAACTCTCCGGTATTCCCCATGCGACACTTAGTGAATTGTGCAGCGGTAAAACAAACATTGAAAAGTGTTCCGGAGAAACATTATATAAAATCGCAAAAGTATTAAATGTGTCTATGGAGAGCCTGCTTGATGACAGAATGACAACTCTTGCAAGAGAGCGTTCCTACGAGTATGGTCTTCCTTCATATCTACAACATGATTTGGATGTATACAAAGATGCCGTATCAAAGAATTCCACTTTGATAGATTGCTATTGGGGCGAACTTTACGGAAGCATCAATATGGCAGAAATCAGCGATGGACTAATAACGCCGGAGCATGCGGATTATTTAAGGCAGAAATATTTATGGAGGTAACATTATGGCAAACAGAATTGATTTTACAAACTGTAAGCGAATTATAGGCAGAGCATATAATGGTGCAAACGGAAAGAAAATTGCAGTAGAATATGAAGGTGAAAGATATATGCTTAAGTTTCCTCCATCAGGAAATAAAAAGCCAACAGAATTATCATATACCAACAGTTCAATTAGCGAGCATATAGCAAGCAGTATATTTAATATGATAGGCATAAAAGCACAAAAAACAAAACTTGGAACCTTTACTGTAAATGGCAAGGTGAAAATTGTTTGTGCATGCAAGGATTTTACTGATAAAAATAAAAACTTATA